>CAXTRN010000027.1:0-24147 GCA_964246645.1 uncultured Acidobacteriaceae bacterium | reverse complement strand
TGGCGGTCATGTCGCAAGGATCGAAGCTGCCGTCCGGCACCTTGATCGAGCCCTTCGCTACCCGTTGCCCTTCCGCGTCGTACAGGTACCCCACCGGCGGCAGATACAGCGGGCTGACCGCGCATCATCGGTGCGCCAAGATGAACCCCGCAGCTTCCGTTCTGGGCGACGTGTCACTCCAATCCCGATGCGAGGTAGCGTGCCCTTACTTCCGGTCGGCACGGCTCCGGATCGAAAGCTCAGACACAACAAGGCCGCCCCGAAGAAACGGCCTGCAGCCCCGTGCGCTCCGGCGTGAAGTCAATGCGCCCGAGCACACGCTCGATACGGTCCTGCAACTCGTTAAAGGAAATCCGAAACATGCCGATAGGTAGAATATGTTCTCGATTCCCTTGCAGCGCCGCGCGAAAACGCACAGCCATACAGTACGACGGAGTACACCGACGTGCGTCCTGCCGCGATGGATTGCAGCTGTTTTCTATGCAGCTGTTTTTCCTATACGCACCGCTACACTGGAATCGCAAATGCGTACCTGCTTTTCGATTCTGCTGTTCGTGACGATGCTGCTCGTGTCGCCGTTCGGCCGTGCCGCCGAGGCGCAAACCACCGTGCCCGCCGTCCTACTATCCGATATCCACTTCGACCCCTTCCATGAGCCCGGCAAGCTGCCTCAACTGCGTGCTGCCCCGATCGAACGCTGGCCTGCGATTCTGAGTGCCGCACCCACCCTTACCCAGGAAGCAGACCTCGCCGCGCTGCAAGTGCAGTGCCATGCCTTGGCGCTCGATACCGCCTGGCCGCTGCTCACCACGGCGCTTAAAGCAGCCAAAATGGCCGAACCCCGTCCCGCATTCGTTACGCTTTCCGGCGACCTGCTGGCGCATGAGTTTCCGTGCCGCTTTCAAAAACTCGCCCCCACCGCGACGCCGGCGGAGTATGCAGCTTTTGCGGCAAAAACAGCTACGTTCGTCATCGCGCAATTGCGGCTCAGCTTTCCCCAGATTCCGATCTATGTAGCGCTGGGTAACAACGACTCCGGATGCGCGGATTACCGCGAAACACCCGGCAGCGCGTTCCTTCGCAGCACCATGGATGCCGTGTTAGCCGCAGCACGAAGTTCTCTGGGTGCACAAAGTTCAGATGGCATACCGGTGGACGTGTCTTCCCAAGGCGACTACAGCGTGCGCCTGCCCGCACAGCTACGGCATGGTCGCTTACTGGTGCTCCAGGATATCTTTGACGCGCGCCAATATAACAACTGTGCCGATGCGGCGGATCGGGCGCCTGAACGCTTACAGTTGACCTGGCTTCGCGCACAGCTCACGCAGGCTCGCGCGCAGGGAGAGCAGGTGTGGGTCATGGGACACATTCCGCCCGGCATCGATGCTTATCCGTCCTTTCATCGCTATGTGTTGCGCCCGAGTGAACTGTGCGCCGCGTCGCCACAGCCATTTCTGGCCGACACGGCACTCGCAGACACCTTGCTCGAGTACGCCGATGTGGTACGGCTTGCGCTTTTCGGTCACACCCATATGGACGAGGTGCGCTTGCTGCATCGGGCGGGTGCCCCCACCGCGCAGCAGGGCAAAGATGGCCGGCCGGGGCCGGTCGTTGAAGCCGCCGTGCCCTTGAAGCTCGTTCCATCCGTCACACCTTTTTTCGGCAATCATCCGGCGTTTCTCCTTGCAACAATCAATCCCCATACCTTGGCGTTGCAGGATTGGCAGACCTTTGTTTCGCCGGCTGCGGAGAACTCCGCCGCCCCCTGGGCAGAGGCCTATCGTTTTTCGACCGCGTACCATCTACCCGAATTTTCAGCGGAAACGCTCAATGAACTTTCCCTTGCCTTTGCAAGTGACCGCACCGGCAGGGCCCCGCGCTCGGCCACGTATCGGCAACACTTTTACGCCGGAGACCTGGGGCTTTATGCCTTGGGTCTGGGACAGATTTGGCCCGCCTACGCCTGTGTATCCGCGAAGACCGTCCCCAGGCCTTTCACGAGTGCCTTTGTCCGCAAACACCGACAGCCATGCCTGGCAGGGGGTCCGGAAAACAGCCCTGAATGCCCGTCAAGTCTCGAGAACGGAAGCAACGACGGCTATTTCACAAAGGCTTCATGCGTGCGGCACGCAGAAACGCTTCCAGCCGTAAGGGATCTTTCCGCCCTGGAGCCGATTCGACCCCACTCACCACATCGACTCCCCACGGACCCAAGGTATGGACGGCCTCGGCTACATTGGCTGCATCCAATCCACCGGCAAGGACAATCTTCGGTGGCACATACCCGAGCCTGGTAGCGGCGCTTTCGGCCGCCTGTTGCGCCGCCTCGAGCATCGGTCGAACGCGCTCCCATGCAAAGCTGCATCCGAGCCCACCGGACAGGCCGCCCACCACAGCGTCCAACAGACCCACAGAAAGCCGCGGCTCTCGCAGTGCTGCGTGTAAAGCGGCTGCGAGTTTGTCTCCTTCGAGTTTGTCTTCTTCGCTGTCGTTGTCTTTTGGCGCCGGCGCAGACACACCGACCACCTGCCAAAGCTGCACGCGGCCGCGAAAAGCATGGTCAAGCTGCTCCAGCAATGCGGGGCTCTGCGGCATGTGCAGCTGTACCGCAGAAAGGCCGGCGGCTTCCACCGTGCGGACGATCTCGGTCGAATCCGGATTGGTGAAAACGCCGACGCGCAGTATTTCTTTGGGTAACTCCGCAGCCATGGCGGCTACCAGAGCTGCCGTTACCTGCCGTTTGCTGGGCGCGAAGATGAAGCCCAATGCATCGGCGCCGAGTTCCACCGCAAGTTGCGCGTCAGACAGCGTGGTGGTGCCACAGATTTTCACAAACATGGACGTTCTCCGCCACCTGGATCTTGACTTAGACTTCGCTGGGATCGCCGACAAGAAGCTGCTGAAGGGCATCGCCCGGATGTGGCTGGCGCATCAATGATTCCCCGATCAGGAACGCCTCAAAGCCTGCGGCGCGTAGCCGACGAAGGTCGGCCCGGTTGTGAATGCCGCTTTCGGCGACGCGCAGCGCACTGGCAGGCAGGTGTTGCGCCAACGCACACGCGCGCTCGAGTGAAACCTCAAAGGTCCGCAGGTCCCGGCTATTCACGCCGACACACTCGCAATCAAGGGCCAAGGCGCGATCCAGTTCCTCGCGATCATGCACCTCACAAAGCACATCCAGCCCACAGCGCCGCGCTTCCGCGCGCAGGTCCTGTAGTTCCCGATCACCGAGAGCGGCAACGATCAACAGAATGGCGTCCGCCCGGTTTGCGCGCGCCTCCACGATCTGAAACGGATCAACAGTAAAGTCTTTGCGCAAACACGGAATGGTTACCGCGGCTGAAGCACGACGCAGGTTTTCGAGGGAACCCTGGAAAAAACGCTCTTCGGTGAGCACAGAAAGTACCGCGGCCCCAGCCGTTTCCAGCTGCGATGCAAGCTCGGCGACCTCGAACGGTTCGCGGATCAAGCCTTTGGAAGGAGATGCTTTTTTCAGCTCCGCAATGACGGCGATGCCCGCGGGCCCACGCTGGGCGCTTTGTCGCAGCGCCTGGGCAAAGCCACGGGGCGTGTGCTCGGCGGCTTGACGTTCCAACGCGCGGCGATCGGTCGAGGCTTTGCGGTCAGCCACAATGCCTCGCACATGGGTCAGTATTTCGGGCAGGTACATCGTCGGACCTTGGTCAGCAGCCGTCATCGCTTCCTTTAAGGGTACCCGAGCCGGGCCGCTCTGGGGAGAACGGCACATACGGACGTAACGGGTTCAGGGCTGTTTCTTAGTGTTTTCTGAGAGATACGTGAGAGGGAAAGGTCATTCGGGCATGGCCCGGCTCTATTCCTGAGGAATTCCTTATCCATGCTCCCCCTTTTGCGTGATCGCGGGGGCGAAGAACGCTCCACTTTGCGACGCCTTCTGGCACGTCGCTTGCTCATAGCCATAGCGAGGCTTTTATGGATAGTGGACTATACGCAGCGTGTGCCGGCCTGATGTCGCGAACGACGTCGCTCGACACCATTGCTTCCAACCTGGCGAACGCGAGCAGTGCCGGCTTTCGCGGTCAGAAAAATATCTTCGGCACCGTGCTGGCACAGGCTTCGCACCACGGCCGCTTGTCGCCGCTTAATCAGGTGACCAACAGTTACGGCGTTCTTTCGGGCACACAGATGGACGCCACCCAGGGCACGTTCACCCGCACAGGAAACGACCTCGATGTCGCTCTCGAAGGCCAAGGCTACTTCAAGGTGCAAACCAAAAACGGTGTGGCCTATACACGTAATGGCGGCTTTCAAGTCTCGTCCACGGGGCAACTCACAACCGCAGCGGGCGACCCCGTGCTGGGCGAAGGCGGACCGATTACCCTGGCTCGCGGTGCCGTGGTCATCAGCCCCGACGGCACCATCGCGTCCGGGGGCGCCATCACCGGCAAGCTGAAGCTCGTGACGTTTCCGCCAACCACTACATTGACCAGCCAAGGCAACGGGTACTACACCGCGCCCAGTGATCAGGAGCAGGCCGCGGCAGGCACCGGGGTACGGCAGGGATCGCTGGAAAGCTCCAACGTGAGCCCGGTTGAGGGCGTGGTTCAGCTGATCAGCGCCCAGCGCCAGGCCGAGGCCATGCGGCATGTGCTTTCCATGCTGGATTCCGAGATGGATAAAACAGCGGCACAAGATCTGCCGCGTGTAAACGCAAGTTAGGAGCTTTCTGTGATCCGTGCTTTGTATACCGCCGCCAGCGGCATGAACGCGCAACAACTCAATCTCGACAACATCGCCAATAACCTGGCGAACTCTTCCACGTCGGGTTTCCAACAACGGCGCATGCAGTTTACCGATCTGCTTTATCAGAACCAGGTGATGCCGGGTTCGGCGGCATCACAGCAAACCACGGTTGCATCCGGCATGCAGATCGGCCTCGGGGTGCGCGCCGGATCGACAGAGATTCTGCAAACGCAGGGCAGTCTCACCGCGACCGGCAATCCGCTGGATGTCGCCATTGAAGGCGCCGGCTTCTTTCAGATTCTACTGCCCACCGGGCAAACGGGCTACACGCGCGCAGGTTCGTTCCAGCTCGACGCACAGGGCAATGTGGTGACGCCGGACGGCAACGCGCTGCAGCCCGGGATTACCGTTCCGCCCAACGCGACGGCCATTTCGATCGGCAGTGACGGCACCGTCAGCGCCACGCTTCCCGGGCAAACGCAGGCTTCCAAGGTGGGCACCATCCAGACTGCGCTGTTTGCAAATCCTGGCGGTTTGAACAGTGTCGGCAACAACATGTATCTGCCGACGACAGCCTCGGGCGACGCGATCGTGGGCACGCCGGGTGGTACGGAAGGCCTTGGCACCGTGCAGCAGAACATGGTCGAAGCGTCCAATGTCAGCGTCGTCGAACAATTTGTCGAAATGATCGTGGCACAGCGCTCCTACGAGTCGAACTCGCGGGTTGTGAAAGCTGCCGATGAGATGTTGCAGCAGCTCAATCAACTTGCCCAGTAAGGCACAGGAACGAAACGTATGCTCACCTTAAAACGGCATCTTCGATCCGCTCTTCTCCTTCTGCTCGCCGGCACGCCCTACGCAAGGGCGCAGGCAGCAAGCGGGCGTTTTCCTTTGTTGCGTGAGGAGGTCACGGCTGCTTTGCAAAAAGCCGGGCTGGACGTTGCCGGCGCTCAAATCGAGGTTCCCACCTCGCTCACGGCATCCCGGCAAAGCCCGGTACTCCAGGTGACCACAGCGGAACTGCTGCCCGATAGCCGTCTGCGTGTTCGCCTCGCGTGTGCACAAGCGAGCGAATGCCAGCCTTTTCTCGCCACGGTGACAGTGCCGACAAAAACGGAAGCTCTTGAAAATATTTCTGCCTTGCGCTCAAGTTTTTCCTCACATATGCCGATAGGGACAGTACACGGCCTTGGGCTGCGCGCCGGTCAGCGCGCCATTTTGTTGATGGAAGACGAACATATGCGCATTGCACTTCCGGTGATCTCGATTGATAGCGGTGCTGTCGGCAGCGAGGTGCGCGTCAGCAGCGTGGATCGTAAACAGCTGTTTCGCGGCACCGTACTCAGTGCTCAAACCGTACACGGGAGTTTGCCATGACACGCTGTTCCAGGGTAGGCAAAGTATCCAGGCTCCACGTCTTTGCAGGGCTGCTGCTGTGTTCCCTCGCTTCTTCGGCATCCCTGAAACAGCCGAAAAAGACACCCGACGAACTGCGCTCCGAATATGTGGACAAGGTCTCTCAGAATTACGCGGAACCAACGGTGGATCGCAGCACCGGCAGTTTGTGGGCGCCCGGCGGCCTGTTCACCGACATTTCCGTGGATTACAAAGCACGCTCTCTGCATGACACCCTGACGGTACTGGTTTCTGTGCAAACGACGGCCGCTCAAAGTGGCGCGGTAAACAATGCAAGAGCCTTTGCGACCAACTCCGCCATCACGGGCTTACTCGGTGGTCTTTCCACGTCCGGAACCAATCCGTTATTCGCTGCACAATCTTCCAATTCTCTGAAGGGTCAAGGGCAGACAAGCTCTAATACCACCTTCACAACAAGCCTCACTGGACAGGTTATCGCTGTTCTGCCCAACGGCAATCTTGTCGTGGAGGCCCATCGCCAGATCGACATGAATAACCAGCACGAAGAAGTGATCGTGCGCGGCGTCGCCAGGCCCGGGGACATCGCTCCTACCAATACCATCGCTTCTGCCGCACTCGCCGAGCTTGAAATTGAGCTCAAGGGCAAGGGCATTATCTCCGATAGCGTTCGTCCTCCCAACCCCGTTACCCGCGCCATTCTTTGGCTGTTTGGCTTCTAATGACCATGCTTCGTCGCGCAGTTCCATGTCGTGCCATTCCGCATCGATTCACTCTCCTTTTGTGCTTTCTAAGCAACGCATGGGGTGCATTCGCCCTGCCGCCCCGTCCGACAAGAATTCGCGACATCACCGAGATCCAAGGTGTGCGGGAAAACCAGCTCATCGGGTACGGTCTGGTTGTCGGTCTGCAAGGTACCGGCGACCGTCAACAAACGTTTTTCACGGTGCAGACTTTGGCAAATACTTTGCAGCGCCTCGGTGTGCAAATTCCTGCCGGTTCCGCCGTCATCAAGAACGTCGCGGCGGTGATGGTCACAGCGCAACTTCCCGCTTTCTCGGAATCCGGCTTGAAAATGGACATCACCGTATCGTCGGTAGGCGATGCGAAGAGCCTGGAGGGCGGCGTCCTTTTGCTCACAGCACTTCACGGCACCGATGGCAACATTTACGCCGAAGCCCAAGGTCCCTTGATCACCGGCGGTTATTCAGAAGGCGCAGCCGGGCAGCTAAGGGCGGTGAATTACCCGACCGTGGGCCGTGTGCCCGAAGGCGCCATCATTGAACGCAAGGTCAAGGTGGACTTGCGCGATTTGCGCACCGTTTCATTCCTGTTGCGGCAAGCCGATTTCTCCACAGCTCGCGATGTTGCAGATGCCATCAACAAGAACTTCGGTGCGCTTGTCGCAACCGCGTCGGATAGCCGGCACATCGACGTGGATACAAAATCCGCGGGCGCGCCCTCAATCCCGTTACTTATTTCTCGCATCCAGAACCTTTCTGTCGACGTAACGGCTCCGGCAAAGGTCGTTTTGAACGAGCGGACCGGCACAATCGTGCTCGGTGGTGATGTTTTGCTTTCGCCTGTGTCGGTTCTCCATGGTGGGCTACAGATCCAGGTCGATACGGTTCTTGATACATCGCAGCCCGCTCCCTTTTCCAACGGAACGACAACCGTAACGCCCAATACGCAACTTGCCGTGCAGGACAAAGAAGCACGTTCGATTCGGCTCGGCAATGGAGCCAACGTCGAAGAGTTGATTAAAGGCCTGCATGCCATTGGCGCAACAGCGCACGACATCGTGTCGATTCTCCAAGCCGTAAAAGCCGCCGGTGGTTTGCAGGCGGATCTCGAGGTGATCTGATGTCTGTTCTTTCATCAAATCGTAGCGCGGTCGACGCTCCATTGAATCAGACGCCGACAGCGCAAAGCGGAACAAAAGACGCAAAACTCACGCGCACGGCCAAAGAGTTCGAATCGATTCTCCTTGGCCAGTGGCTGCAGGGTGCAGAGTCCAGCTTCGGGAGCGTGCCCGGCGGTGAAAACGATAGCGACGCCGGAGATGAACAGATGAAGGGCTTTGCTGTGCAACAACTGGCCAAGTCTTTCAGCGACTCCGGCGGTATCGGCATTGCAAAGCTTGTGCTCAAAGCGCTTGATCAACCAGCCTCGGCCTCCTCCGCAATGCATGAGGTACATGGGGGTGCGTTCAGGTGACCTGCGAGGCATTACCCGCCATTCTTTCTACTGCTTTCGACGCATTGGGCGATCGATCCCTTTCGCCTACAACAGTGAAGGTGCTCCGGCTCGCACCGGGTTTCAACCAATCTTTTCGTGTGAAAGTTGGGGGCTCCACTGCAGAGCGGCAACGAGGTGATGGCAGATGATCGCTATGCAGAATGATCCGTTGCAAGCGCAAGACCAGGCGTACAGCTACCAATTAGAAACACTGCGGGAAGAGATTCAGGTTGCCCTGTCAGCGATCTCGGGAAATGCGCTTGGTGCCCTGCAGGACAGTCTTTGGCGACAGGAGGTGTTATGCGCCGGTTTAAATCGATTGCTGCACTCGCTGCAGGAAACCGGGATTGATCCTTCCGCCCTGGACCGCATGCGAGCGGCCACGGCCTCTCTTTATGCCCTTAACCAGACGTATGCAGACCTCGTGCAGCAGTCACGGGAATCTACCGACCTTATGTACGCGCTTTGCCAAAACTACCAGAAGTCCTCACCACGTTTACTTGACTACGACACTGCCCATTCCTACTCTGCTGAGGCCTGAAAATGATCGGACTAAACGCCACCCTTTCCCTGGCGTCGCAAGCGCTTTCCGCGAATACGGGCGCGCTTGCCATCACGAACAACAACATTGCGAACGTCAACACACCCGGCTATTCGCGCCAGCTCGTCAACCTGAGCGCTGATGCGCTGGTCACAAATGGGGCAAGCCAGGATAATGGGGTGTCTTTTGGAAACTACACAATCGTTCGCGATGAAGTGTTGAACATCGGGATCAATCAAAAAACGTCATCATCCAGCAGCCTGCAAACGCAAGGTACGTCCTGGGCCCAGATCGAGAACGCGTTTTCGAGCACAACCAACGGCCTGGGTGCCTCGTTGTCAAATTTCTTTTCAGCTGTTTCCGGGTTGTCGACCTCACCTAATGATGCGGCGACGAGACAATCGGCATTCTCGGCTGCCGGTCAACTCGTCGATGCCTTTCACCAAACCGCGGCCACTCTTGCCGATACACAATCCGCAGCCAACAGCGGGGTTGCGGGAACCGTGGCTGACATCAACAATCTTGCCAAACAGATCGCAGACCTGAATAGCCAGCTCGCCGCGACGCAGAGTGCGGGGCAAGATGGTGGATCGACGCAGGATCAAAGGGATGCATTGACTACCCAGCTTGCGCAGTTGATCGGGTTTACCTCCACATCGACCGGTTCCACGCCAAGCCTTAGTACAGCGAACGGCTCGCCTCTGGTAATCGGCAACACGGCGTATGCGCTGCAAATAACCCAGGGCACAGATGGGCAAGCCCACGTCCTGGATGCGCAAGGCAAAGACATCACAAACACCATCACGGGCGGTTCCCTTGGGGGTGCGCTTACGATGCGGGACCAGAGTGTGCCGCAACTGATGGGTACACTGGACCAGCTGACCACACAGTTCGCTTCAGCCATGAATGCGGCACAGGCGAAGGGTTACGCGCAGGACGGAAGCACGGGACAGCCGATGTTCAGTGTGCCTTCCAGTGGGAACAATGTCACCGCCGGTTTTTCGCTTGCACTCCCAGATGCTTCGGGGATCGCAGCGAGTTCAGACGGGAGTGCCGGCAGCAGCGGCAATCTTGCGAACCTGTTGGCGGTACAAACACGGGCCCTGCCTGCCGGCCAAAACCCGATCAACGCCTACGCGGGCCTTGTACAAAGCGTTGGGGTAGCGAGCGCTGCAGTGAACAGCGCAGGCAGTGCGACGAATGCTTCGCTTGCGCAACTGACGACGCAGCAAGCCTCTCAATCGGGGGTATCGATTGATGAGGAAACGACAAATCTATTGCGGTACCAACAGGCCTATACGGCTGCGGCCAAGGTCATTTCCACTATCAACAACCTTTATTCAACCTTGATGAACATGAGTACGGTGACAGGCTAATGCGGGTAGACCCAAATCTTTATCACAGCGTAGACGCAGCCATGCAGCGGAGTGAACAGGCGCTGCAAACGGCTTCCCAGCAGCTATCTTCAGGCAAACGCGTTTCCTTGCCGTCGGACGACCCACTTGCGTTCGCTACAAACGTGCAAAGCCTGGCGGCGTCAGCGAGCGTTGACCGTTATACGAAAAACGCCGATGCTGTTCTATCCCACGCGCAAACGGCCGATTCCGCCTTGAGCAGCGTCGTGACTTCGCTCACGCAGGCTGTTTCGCTGGGAACGGAGGGAGCCAACGACAGCGTTAACAGCAGCCAGCGAGCTTCCTTGGCGGAGCAGGTGCAAGGCCTGCTGTCGAACGTGCTGGCGCAAGCCAATCTGACCAGCAACGGAGCCCCCCTTTTCGCCGGCACAGCGGCTACAACAACTCCTTTTGTCCTCGATCCCACGGCCACGGACGGCGTCTCGTATCAGGGCAACAGTGACACAAACCAGGCGCAGGTAGGCGATGGTTTACAGGTGGATACCAATCTTCCGGGCAACACCATCTTTACCAACTCCACAAGCAGCGTCTTCGGTTCGCTGCAACAGATGGTAAACGCTCTTCAGTCTGGCTCTGCAACAGCGATCGGCGCCGCCACAAAGGCTGTAACAACGGCGATCTCCCATGTGGGCGAGGTGCGGGTTTTCTACGGAAATACAACGCAGCATTTAACCGCGCAGGCCGACTATCTATCACAGGAAACCGTGTCGCTCACTTCACAACAAACGACACTGACCGGCATCGATCTTGCCACGGCAGCGACCAACCTGACCCAGGCAGAAACGGCGAACAGCGCGGTTCTCGCAATGGCCGCGAAGATCCTTCCGGTTTCGCTACTGAACTATTTGCAATAACTCATCGGGATCCAAGTCATACAACTAATGTTCGGCGTACCACCTAAAGTTTTGCCGCGATGTGCCGATAAAGCAGATGTAACGGTGGAAGGCTCTCTCGAGGGCTGCTCCAGTCCCTTACCTAACTTAAAGGAGCTAACAAGTGCTTTCGATTCTTAACAATGTTTCCGCCATGAGCGCAGAGAATTCGCTCTCGATGACCCAGATGAATCTGCAAAACACCCTTACCCAGCTTTCGACCGGTTCTCGCATCAACTCGGGCGCCGACGATGCCGCTGGTCTTTCGATTGCGAACGGCATGCAGGCCAACATCGCCGCCCTTACTCAGTCTTCTCAGAACGCAACCAACGACGTGGGTCGGCTACAGACCGCAGACGGCGCTCTGTCGCAGGTAACCACCCTGTTGAACCGTGCGGTCACTATCGCAACGGAAGCGGCCAATGGCAGTCTCACCAGCAATCAATCGACGGCTCTCGATACCGAGTACACCTCGATCAAGAACGAAATCGATCAGATCGGCACCAGCACCAATTTCAACGGCCAGACTGTCTTTACCGCGACGGCCCAGAATACCTTCATCAGTGACGGGATCACATCCGGCACCGCCGCCCAGATTTCGTCCACTGTTGGTGCGCTGTCGTCCGCGGGCCTTGGCACCGCAACCAGTGGCAGCCCGGCGGTTACCACCGGAGCTGCCCTCACAACGACCGACCTCACGAACTCTTCGGATGCGGCTGCCGCGCTGACTTCTATTACCAACGCAATCAATGCCATCTCGGCACAGCGTGGTCAGATCGGCGCCTCGGTCAACCGGCTCACCGCCGCTACGAACGTGATCAACAGCCAGGTACAAAACCTGACCGGCGCTTCCAACGGCATCAAGAACGCGGATGTGGGCAAAACGGTAGCCAACATGACGCAGTACAACATTCTGCAATCGACCGGTATGGCGGCATTGCAGCAGGCCAACCAGTCTCAGCAATCTGTGCTGAAGCTGCTGCAGTAATCCTGAAGGGGGACAGGCGCCTGTAGGGTCCCGTCCCCTCTTTTCTCTTTCATCAAACATGCAGGAAACGACATCGCTATGAGTTCTGTATCTTCTATCAATTCGCTGCTTTCTTCCAGTTCCACGGCAAACAGCTCTTCTTCGGTGGACATCAGTTCCCTGCTGGCAGCCGCAACAGGCGCCACATCGACGGGTATTGATGTGACATCTGCCGTGGATGCGGCTGTTTACGCGGCGCAGGCTCCGGAGCGACAATGGCAGGCGCAGCAGGCCACGGTACAGTCGCAAATCACCGCGCTTACCGCCATTCAAACCGCGACAACGGCGCTTTCGTCGGATCTGAGTGCGTTGAACGACCCCGTGGGAGCTCTCGCTGCCAGAACGGTAACTTCGAGCAACGCCTCTTTGGTTACAGCGACTGCTACAGCCGGATCAGCAGTGGGCAATCACTTGGTGACGATAGACAGCTTGGCCACCGCCGCTTCCTGGTACTCCCCTTCGCTGGCCGGGGCGAACGCTTCTCTCGGCTCATCTACCCTCACGGTCACAAAAAACGACGGCACGCAAAGCGCTTTCAATTTGAGCTCAAGCGGGTCCTTGACGGCCTTGGCAAGTGCAGTGAACGGTGCGGCTCTTGGCATAACGGCCAGTGTTGTCAATGACGCGAGCGGGTCAAGGCTGGCATTGGTGAGTCAGAGCACGGGGTCCGCCTCAAATTTCACCGTCACTGATGGCAGCACCACCGTGCCTTCGTGGTCGTCCGCTTCTCTGCCGAGCGCTTCCTTCCCACTTTCAGCAAGCACTTTTCAGGTAGGGGACGGTGCCTCTTCCGCAACGATTGCCGTAAGTGCCGGCACCAGCCTTTCTCAAGTTGCAAGTCAGATCAACAGCCAAGGTTTACAACTCACAGCGAGCGTTGTTTCCGACTCTTCAGGAAGTCACCTTTCGATTGCTGCGAACAGCGGAAGCGAAGTGACGATGAGTTCCGATCCGACTCTTGTGTTCACGCAGGCAAGCCAAGGGAGCAATGCCTCCTTGAAGATCGACGGCATTCCTGTGAGCAGTGCCACAAATACAGTCACCGGTGCTGTTTCCGGATTGACCTTGAATTTACAGAGTGCTGCCCAGGGGACGACCATCACGCTGGGCGTGACGGCGAACACAGCCACAATCTCGTCGGCTGTGTCGCGGTTTTTAACGGATTACAACAGCGCCGTTTCCTTGGTGAATTCGCAATTCGCCTACAGCACAGCCAGCGGGGCACAAGGGGCTCTCGGTAGCGATGCGACTGTACGCTCCTTGCAAAGTACGCTGTTGGCACTGAATGGTTACAGCACGTCCGGCAGCTCTGCTGCGGGAGCGTCCACGTTGGGCGATCTGGGTATCACCATGAATGACGACGGCACGTTGAGTGTCGATAGCGCGAAGTTCAATCAGACGCTCGCGACCACCCCATCAGGTATACAGAATTTTTTTCAAGGCACGGCATCGAACGGTTTTGCCGAAACCGCACAAACCCAGCTTAAGGCGTTCA
Source organism: uncultured Acidobacteriaceae bacterium (assembly GCA_964246645.1). Taxonomy (GTDB): domain Bacteria; phylum Acidobacteriota; class Terriglobia; order Terriglobales; family Acidobacteriaceae; genus Granulicella. Next base: position 10,463 of record CAXTRN010000027.1, on the reverse strand, counting down.
GCAGCCCCGCCACCGGCACCATTGCAGCTGATCTAAAGAACTTTACGCAGCAGTATAACGACCTGCAAACAAACGTCGACAATTACGAATCCGGCTACATCGCGTCACAGCGTACTGTGCTTACGACCATGTATAGCAAGGCCGAAATCGCTTTGCAACAGCTGCCAACGACGTTGAAACAATTGCAGGCGCAATTAGGAAGCAACTCAGGAAACTAAATGAACGAGAACAGTAGTTCTGCCTACAGGTCGGCAGCTGCCGACGGCGCTACCTACACCGATATGCTCCTGCTGGTGTATGACGCCATCACCAAAGACCTGCTGCAGGCGGGGCAGGCGGCAGAACGAATGCAGGTAGAAGCCCGTTGCCGGCATTCCAATCATGCTCTGCTGCTGGTGGGCCACGTGGAGAGTTGGGTCGATCTTTTGGATGACCCCAAACTGGTCTCGAGCCTCGTCCTGTTCTACGGCATGTTGCGCACGCGTATCTTGCAACTGCAACAATCAAATTCCAGTGCAGAATTTCAAGACCTTGCCAACTTCGTTTGTGAGGCGCGGGCTGCGTGGCAACGGAAACAGCAGAACGCGCTGAATTCATCTGCAATAAGCATGCCTCGCGAGGCAATCAGCTTCACTCCGGTGAGTACGGGGGAAAGACCCCTTCGGTCGGCCTGGTCGGCTTGACCGAAGAGGGTTGATTCCGATGTACTTCAGCTCATGCCAGCATGAGCTAGAGGGCAACTGCCAAGCCAACCAGTTCGGAACCGATGCTGACCGCCCTGGTGATGGTGTCGAGCACTTTCACCACGTTTCCGAGATGCGCAAGGGTAGTGGTAAGCGTGAGCTGCGCTGTCTCCAACTGCGACACCAAGGCCTGGATTCGCGGATCGTTTTCTTGAAGGATGCTGCGTGCGGCTGTCCAGTAATTGTCCCGGCTCTTGACGATCAATGTTTGCAATTGCGCGAGTTGGTCTGCATTGGCGCCTTGGGACGTGATCGCCGGCAAACTACCACGCAGCAAAAAGTACTGATCTTCCAAAGCTTGGATCGAAGGACTCATGGTGTTCTCCTTAGTTCAGATCCGCGGCCCAAAGTTCCACGGTTCCCAGCGCAGACGGGTTTCCGCGCTTCTTCATCCGGTGTCCGTCGGCGAGCATGTGAACACGTGCGTTCATCTCCCGCAGGCTCGCCGACATCGCATTCGAGGCCGCACTTTCAGAGCGCAATGCCTCTTCCGTCGTGCTTTGCACGTGCTGCAGCGCGAGAGCACGCAGGGCGTCCTGCATCTGTGGGGTTGGGGACATGAGCTGCAGATGGTACGGCTTCAGGGCAGGTTCCAGCAGTGCGCGCGCATCGACGCTGTTTGCAGATGTAAGCTCTTTGGCAATTTGAGCCCCTTCACGAAAACGCGTGCGCACGAGCGAGTCATACAGTGGCTGTTCTTTCTCGAACAGGTCAGCTACCGCATCGAGAGTTTGGCTCATCACCTGACCTGCTTCTTTCAGCTTTCGTCGCCGGATGAGTTGTGAGAGCGCGCGGCTTGCCGTTCCAAGCGCTGCCGGCACTGGCAACCCCTGGGGAAACGCATTCACTTGGACCAGCGCTTCGCCCAGACCTGTGGCAGCATTTTCTACCGCTGCGGAGGATTTTGTATCGGCAAGGGAGGACAGGGCGAGTGCAAATTTCTCAAGTGCCTCCGCCATCTGTTTGCGCTTCAGCAGCGCGACGCGGGTATCTTCCGCGAGCTGTCGGTCATGTGTGCTGAAAGGGATGCCGGTGACAACACGATCGATCTCGTACAAAGAGATTGTGTTCGACACCGTTCCAGCCAGTGCGGAGTAGAAAGTTCCGAGTCCGGACGCCGTCGCTGCCAGCTGCTGGGCTGTGGCGACGGTATCGTCGGACACTCTGCAGGCGAGCAGGAACGAGAATAAAGCGAGAAGGGTGACGAAAGAGGCGCGATGGCGAAGGCTCTTCAAGTGGAACTCCCCACTGTGGTTTGCAAAATCGTGAACAAGTCACCCGTACTGGGAAAAGAACCGGCTTGGGACACACCTGAGCATGGTGAGCGCAGAAAAGCGGCCTCCTTACAATCTTCGGCACATACCGGGTTTGGCGTTACGAACAGCATTCCTTTTATCGCATCCAGTCACCATACTGTGAACTCGAGGTGCGATGTGCCTGTTGCTGAACTACACCGTGCGGTGCCGAAATGTGTTGAACAACTGTGCCAATTAGTAGGAAATACACCTTTGCTTGAGATTACGTTCCGCTACAAAGCGGTTCTCCGCAAAATGTACGCCAAGGCGGAATACGGCAATTTTACGGGTTCGATCAAGGACCGCATGGCGTTCCACATTCTGCGCATGGCGTCTGCAAACGGAGAGCTGCGTCCGGGTGAACCGATTGCTGAGGCGACGAGTGGTAACACGGGCATCGCGCTCGCGGCCATCGGAGCGGCCATGGGGCATCCTGTCACGATTTACATGCCGGATTGGATGAGCCGCGAACGTGTGCAGCTGATTCAAAGCTATGGGGCAACGGTGGTGCCGGTGTCCTCAGCGGAAGGCGGCTTTCTGGGCAGCATTCGGCGGACGGAGGAGCACAAAGCCCGGGAACCGCGGCTGTTTTTGACGCGGCAGTTTGCGAACGGGGCCAACATGCAGGCACATGCGCTCACGACTGGGCCGGAGATTCTTCGCCAACTGGCCAGCATAGGTTTGTCAATTGATGCCTTTGTAGCCGGCGTAGGGACCGGCGGCACGATCATGGGTGTAGCGGCGGCTTTGCGCACGGCGGGTGTAAAGGCAAAGCTGCATCCCGTGGAGCCTGCCGAGTCGCCGACACTTTCGACGGGGTATAAGGTGGGTTGCCATCGCATTCAGGGAATTTCCGATGAATTTGTCCCAGAAATTCTCAAGCTGGAACAGCTGGACGAGGTGTTGGCCATTCCCGATGGGGACTCGATTTTAATGGCACAGAAGCTCGCTGCGCGGCTTGGGCTGGGTGTGGGCATCTCCTCGGGATGCAACTTTCTGGCAGCGGTTTGCGCGATGGATCGCCTGCCGCCCGACGCGGTCGTGGCCACCATTTTTTGCGATGACAACCGTAAATATTTGAGCACCGACCTGATGCGGGCAGAGCCGGTGAAAGCATCGTACCGAAGCCCGGAGATCGAGTTATTGGATTTTTCGGTGATTCCGGCGCAAGGCAGATGAGGGTGTGAGGGAGCGGATGCGCTGCGCTTAGAATGGGTTCGCGATGGAACCCCCTTTCGATAAGCTGCTGGACCCGATCGGCCGGCAGATCCTTGCCGAGTTGCAAACCAATGCACGGTTGCCCTTTGCCGAATTAGGCAGGCGCGTCGGGCTTTCGACGCCGGCGGTTTTGGAACGCGTGCATCGCCTGGAAGAGGCCGGGATTATCGAGGGGTACCGGGCGGTCATCAATCCGGAACGCCTGGGGTATACCCTGCTCGCGTTTATCGGGGTACATGTCGCGGGCGATGTGATGGCGCGGTTTTCCAAGCAGGTGCGCGGCATTCCACGGGTGATCGAATGCCATCGCGTGACCGGGTCGCACTCATTTTTGCTCAAAGTGCTGGCGTCTTCCGTGATGGAACTGGAACAGGTGATCGATATGCTGACGCCGTACACGCAAACGACAACCTATCTGGTCCTATCGACGGCGTTTTCGACGAAGACGATCGATCCGAACCAGCACGGCACGGAAAAGCGGGGCATCCGCACCGACCGGCGCGGCGAAATGTAGTCTCAAAAAGCAGATTTCCTTCGGGAATGACAATGTTTCGGTGCGAGCGGTGACGTGGCGCGAGCGGTGATTTAGCTGCTCGGGTGCGAAGACACGTAGTCGAACCAAAGATCGAGATGACACAATGGATTTAGCCGAAGTTCTGAGAACTTCGAAGCATGGATCGCTGAACCGTTGAGGTGTTTGTGGAACTTAGCAGCTTTCGCACTCTGGGCCGCTCCGGCCTTCCTGTAAGTCCGCTCGCGTTAGGAACGATGACCTTTGGCAACAAGGCGTGGGGTTCCACGGATGAGACTTCAGAGGCTATCTTCAACGAATTTCTTGAAGCGGGCGGCAATTTTATCGATACAGCCGACGTGTACAGCGGCGGCCGCAGCGAAGAGTTGATTGGGCGCTTCGTTGCGGCGCGCAAGTTGCGGGACCGGATCGTACTGGCGACAAAGTTCAGCTTCAGCGGCGGTAACGGCCGCAAAAATATGCATCGCGCGCTCGAAGGCTCATTGCGCCGGCTCGGGACGGACTACATCGATCTGTACTGGATGCATGTGTGGGACCGGGTGACGCCCGCTGAAGAGATGCTGCAATCCATGGTGGAGATGGTGCAGGTGGGCAAGATACGGTACTTCGGATTGTCGGATGTGCCCGCCTGGTATGCGGCGCGGATGGTCACGCTGGCGCAGGCCCACGGTGTGCCCGCACCGATTGCGCTGCAGTTGGAATATTCCCTGGTGGAGCGCACGATCGAGAACGAGCATGTGCCGGCGGCGCGGGAGTTGGGAATGGGCATCACGCCGTGGAGTCCGCTCGCTTTCGGTTTTTTGACAGGCAAATACAGACGCGAAGCGAATGGGCACGCAAAGACCGGCGGCAACGGCAACCGGCTGGACACAAAGGACGATCGCTTTCAGAAGTTTACAGACCGGCACTGGCGGGTGCTGGACGGCTTGCGCGATGTGAGCGAGGGATTGGGTGTTTCCATGGCGGAGGTCGCGCTCGCCTGGGTGGCCGGGCAGCCGGGGGTGACGTCCACGATTCTTGGGGCAAGTTCCGTGGAACAGTGGCGAACCAATGTGAAGTCCCTGCAGTGCACGCTCGGCGAGGCGTCCATGGCGCAACTGGCGCAGATCAGCGCTACCGAGCCTTTGAGCCCGTATGCCATTTTTTCGGATGCGGTGAGCCGGGGCATCTTCAGCGGAGCGACCGTAAAAGGCTGGCGTGAAAGCTAGGAGAACTCTTGCATCGTCCCCCTGCGCCATCGACGGAAAGCCCGATGGAGTGCTGAGTGGAAGGGTTCCTACTCGTCAAGCCCGGGAACGCTGAGCACCTGTTGTGCGGCGCGGAGGCCGGAGCGGAGCGCGGCGTGGACCGTACCCCAGTGGCCATCGGTTTCGGTGTGTTCCCCGGCAAAAAAGAGGGTGTTCGCCACAGGCACGGCCATGGCGGAGGTCGCGTCGAGTCTGCCGGCGGGGATGTAGCTGTAGGCGCCGCGAGCGAAAGGGTCGGCGCTCCAGTCGAAGGTGTGGGTGCTGACCAGAAGGCCTTCGAGTCGCGCCGGCGGCACCCCAAAGGCTTGCGCCAGCTCGCGGCAGGCGAGACGGCCAAGTTCCGTGGCGGTGTGGCGGAGCAGGGGCTCGGCATGGGGACCACCGGCCCAGCCCACCAGCGTGGGCATCGGCTCGGGCTCGGGATGGCGCGTCCACCAGACCGGTGGCAATCGTTCAGGGGTAAACAAAAAGCTCATGGTGCGCAGGGCTTCAGGATCGGGCTGGCTGCCCTTTGCACCGTCCGAAGCGTGTTCGGCGAGGTGTTCCCACCAGCGTTCGCGAAATACCAGCGTGAATCGGGACACGGGCCCCATGGCCAGGCGGCGTGCCTCAAAGAGCGGCTTGGGTTCGGGCTCGATGCGAACGCTGCCGGGGGCGCTGCAGTTCGCCATCTGCAACACGCCGAGAGGAAGGGTGAGGATGCAGCGGGCGGCGCGAAAGTCCTGCCCGCGTGTGCTGACGACGACCTCGCCCGGCCGCCAGCGCACCGCCAGGACCTCACAGCCGAGCCGGAGATCGCCTCCGGCCGCCAGCACACGCCCCGCCAGGAACTCCGGCAACTGGGCATAGCCGCCAGGCAGGTGCCAGGCGCGGTCGCCTTCGGTGGCGTCTTCGGCTTTTTGCTGCAGCCCCAGTGCATGGCAGCTGATGCGCTGCGCGTCCGCTGCGTTGAAGCCTTCCACATACCCAGTGAGCCGCGTTTGCTGTGCGGGCGAAAGCCCGCTTGTTGCGAGCCAGGCGGCAAAGGGGAGGTCTTCGCCGGGCAAGTCCGCGAGGCCCGCGAGCGCGCCAAAGGATGGCTCATCCATACCGGAATCGGGGTCGCCGTCCGGGTCAGCTTCCGGCATGCTGTCTGGGTCGCTGGCCGGGTCGCCGCCCGGGTCGCCGCCTGAAGCGGCATCGGCCTGGGAGGCAACGCCGGCGCCGCCAGCTTTTTCCTGCAGCATGCTGCCGTCGCGTTCGACCGGATGTAGCCCAGCTTCCTCGATGAGGGCCCAAAGCTCAGGGGTGCGGCCATGGATGAACTCGGCGCCATGTTCGACCAGCACACCGTTTCCGATGTGCTCGGTAAAAATGCGACCCCCGACGCGAGGGCGCGCTTCCAGCAGCAGCACCGGTTGGCCGGCTTCGGCGAGCACCCGCGCTGCCGCTAAGCCGGCGATGCCCGCACCCAGGATGATGACCCTGTCCGTTTGTGGCTTCATGCGGCGTTTTCTTTCATTTCCGGTGCGCCAAACTGCTCGCGTACGAGCGCCAAAGCCGCGTCACGGCTGGTCGCCGCGCCTTCGAGTTGCGCGTCTTCAGCGGTCGTGAGCATGGCCTTGAACTGCGGGCCGGGACGGTAGCCGGCGGCGATGAGATCGGCACCCGTGAGCAAAAGTGCGGGGCGGATCTGTGCCTGATCCATCTCGGCGAGCGCTTTTTGCGCGGTTTCGTATGGTCCCAGCATCTTGTGCGAACTCATCACATCGGCGTAGTGCAGCCGAAGGTGCTCGTCAAAACGCGGCAGGCGGAGAAAGCGTTTCAGGGTCGACTGCTTCATCTTGGGCACGTCGCCGAACTGCATGTGGTGCTTCACCAGCGCGAGAATCTGCTCGGCATCGTCATTGGAAAAACGCAGGCGGTTCAGGATAGTGCGCGCGACGGCGACACCGATCTCCGCGTGGCCGTTGAAGCGGATGCGATCGCCCGCCTTTGCAGGATCGGGCGGTGTAAAGGTGGGCGGCTTGCCGACATCGTGCAACAGCATGCCCCAGGCCAGCGTGGGGCTGCTGCCGTTTGGCAGATGGTCGAGCAGCATCAGCGTGTGGACCCACACATCGCCTTCGGGATGGTACTGAGGCGGTTGCGCACATCCCCGCATGCGGGCGACTTCGGGTAAAACAATGGGTAACAGCCCTGTTTCTTCAAGGTAGTCGAAGCCGCGGTGCGCCGCGCCCTCGGTAAGGATCTTGCTCAGCTCGTCGCGGGTGCGCTCGGGGGAAACCTGCACGATCTCGGGTGCCAGCTGCCGGATCGCCGCCCGGGTTTCCGGTTCCAGCGCGAAACCGAGCCGGGCGGCGAACCGCACCGCGCGCAACATCCGCAGCTTGTCTTCCGTGAAGCGCCGCACGGGGTCGCCGATAGCGCGGAGCACCCCCGCCTGCAGATCGGCGCGGCCATCGACAAAATCGAGCACACAGGCTTCCAAAGGCTCACCGGCATGGAAGCGGAGAGCGTCCAGCAGCAAGCCATTTACGGTAAAGTCGCGGCGCAACACATCTTCGCGCGGATCGTCCGAAAAGAGCACGGAATCCGGCCGGCGGCCATCCGTGTAGACGCCGTCGGAGCGGAAGGTGGCGACCTCGGTGGCCACGCGCTCGCCGGCAGCCGTATCGATCACCAGCACCACTCCAAAGTGCGCCCCCACGGCTTCAGTGCGAGCAAACAGGTGCATCACCTGCTCCGGCCGGGCTGCCGTGGTGACATCGTAGTCCTTGGGCTCGACCCCTAGGAGCAGATCGCGCACACAGCCACCGGCAAAGTAGGCGGCACAACCGTGCGCGCGCAGGCGCTCGACAATGGCCAGCGCCGCCCTGTATTGCGGATTGGCCGAAACATCCTGTTCGCGCTCGAGCATCTTCTAGCAGATGCGAACCGTCGGGGAGGCGATGCGCGGGAAGCGATGCGCGCATCACAATCCCATGCACCTGCCCGGACGCTCGGCCGTACGCTGGACCCTGCTCTGGACTCGGTGCTGGACGCCACGCAGAACTCGCCGCTTGTGTTCACGCAGGGCGTTGTACTGGCGTTGGCGCGGGGTCTTCCTTGGAGCGCTCCTCTTCCCTGCCGGTTGCCGCTTGCGTCCAGACGCCTCTGGCGCGATCCCCGAGGGTCCTTTGCCGCCCCGTACCGTCCTGCTTTCCGGCCTTTTGCGCGAGCTTTCCGCACGGCCGGGCTTTACGGAAACGCTGCTGCAGCAGATCGAGGGAGCAAAGGGTGCGACCGGCAAAGGTGGGCCGGCGCTGCTCACTCCCCAACTCGTGCATGAACTACGAAGGCGCATCCTTGGCAAAGATTGGCAGGGGCTTGACCGCTTCCCGGGCTGGACGATGCGCGCCATCAACCCGGCCGTACGCGTAGCCGATGGGGTTGCCAGCGCACATCGCGACGGGCTGGATAACGAACTCGAAGGTATGAGCGCGGTGCATCCAGGGGCTCCGGCTTCGGCGTTGCATGATCGGCAGGCGCGTGTTTTCCTCGACCTCGGCCCGTATTCGCTCGACTACGCGCAAACAGTGTCCCTCGATACGCCGTCGACGCTGCCCGGGTTCACGACGAACGGTTTGGTGACCTCGCTCGGTATGGGCGTGACGCGCGGGGATGGGCCCAATGCGCTTGCCCCCGAACACGCGGCGTCGCAACGGTTGGCCGATGTGCTCAACCGCCTGAGCGCCAACGGCCTGGGCGGGACAGCTGCCTTTACGGCGACGGTCGGTGGGCATCCGGCGCAAACCCCCGAGGCGCTTATGGCCGCGCTCGCCGCGACGGGCCACACGGTCACCGTGCGCGATGCGCGCTATTTTGCCAACTTTGGGCACCTGCACTTCCAACGCGCCGGCGAAACGACGGCCCAAGACGTGATGATGCCCTTTTGGATCGACACCGGGATCGCGGTTCCGGGTACGGGCGGGCTGTTCCATAAACCCAGGCCGCTGCTGGTACCGGTGAGCCATGCCGAATATGAGTGGGAGGTGCGCGGACCACGGGTGAATGCCGATGTCAGCCACTACTTCGGCGTCGATGGCAAAGCAGAGTTCCGCACCATGGACACCCTCGATCAAGCCTGGGTGCTGCGGCGCTTCGCCCACACCTACACGGGTGCCGAGGCCGGTGAGGTCACGCGGCTGATTGGGCTCGTCACGGTCGCTTACCTGCACCAGCACGCGGCACGCCCCGCGCTGCCGTTCGGCGGGTATTACATGCTGGGTGTTTGCCAAGACCCGGTTTCAGCCATAGAAACGAAGCTGACAGGCCGCTCCACGCTGTTTCCCAACACGGCCGACAGCACCCTTTTCGATGACCCGCGCGATGCGGAGGTGAATGCCCTGTTCGCCGCTATCCCCAAGGATCGAGCGGGCGCCCCGCCACCGCCGGAGCGTGTTTTCGGCTCGCTGCCCACTGAGGCCGGCCTCGATGGCCGCTTTGCGGCGGTCACCATTCCAGGGCTCGCCGACGATCTCCAAAACACATACAGTGCCTGGCGTGCGGGCACGTTGCACACAGCGCACGGCAGCCTGTTTTATATCGCGCGTGCGGTTGGGTTAGGGATCGTTCTTGCAGCGTTCGCCTTCGCCGCTTCCCGGCTCCGCAAGCGACGCAAGCTCTAAGTGATGGACTTCAGTGATTGACCTTTTAGAGCAACGCTTGGCGATGCTTCTCGTTGTTCTGAAAGTGTATGGCAAAGTGTGCAACGAAAATGGTGCAACGCATGCTCCTACGAGCTGAGGAAACCGTTGCTATGGCCACCCCACGGAAAGCGACCGCCAAGAAAACAGCCCTAAGAACGCCGAGCGCTAAAAAGGCCACCGTTGTACGCGGAGCGGCCAAAGCCGCTACCAAGACCGCAACGAAGACCGCAGCCAAGAACGCGGTATCGAAGAAAGCCGCGGCGAAAAAAGCGGTGTCGAAGAAAGCGGCTCCGGGTCGGCGGTACGCACCGGCAGCCAGCGAGCAGGTGGCCACGGAATTACACGAAATGCACGAAGGCAAACTTACCATCGGGAAGAGCAAGAAAAAGGTGACCAATCCGAAGCAGGCCATCGCGATTGGGCTTGCGGAGGCTCGCCGAGCCGGTGCGGATGTGCCACCGAACCCGCACACGGGCAAGTAACGTCGCAGCGTGCCGGAAATATCACGGCAACGCCGCCGCGAGCACAGCATCGGCGACCGCCGCGGCTTCGCGAGCGGCCTGCAGATCGTGCACCCGCAATAGATGGGCGCCGGCAAGGATCGCGGCGACATTGGCCGCCAGCGTCGCATCGCGCCGGGTCGCCGCCGGGGACGGGGCTGGCACGGATGCCGGTTGCAAGGGGCGGACGATCTCGCCGAGAAAGCCTTTTCTTGAAAGCCCCACCAACAACGGCCTACCAAGTGATTGCAGCAAGGG
>CAXTRN010000026.1:521-24262 GCA_964246645.1 uncultured Acidobacteriaceae bacterium | reverse complement strand
GCAGATTATCCAGCTGGGTGAACACAGTGACGTGGCGTCGCAGCTCGTAGGTGCCGCCCAGATCGAGCTTGAGATAGCCGAAGTCGAGATCGCGGTTGGCAGCAGCAGGGAGTTGTCGAAACTCGGCGTGAACCCATCCAGAAACGTGGAATCGTCGCTTCGTCCGGCGAAAGCCCCCTTCAGCGCCACGGCGAGTTTCGGCCGCACATAGCTCACGACAAAGAACCCACTGTGGGGGGCTCGCCGAAACGGCCGCCCGCCGACGAGAGGACTTTCTGCACCGATGGCGATCCCCGGCAGGTTGGGATTCTCAGTCGGCGTACCCTGCGCCGCCGCCACCGCATCGGACGCGAACGATTGCAGCACGCGCCCGGCCAGGTAGGTGTACCCCGCCCGCACGAAGATGCTGCGCCGCGCCTGCCAGTCCAGCTCCGCCTCCGCACCCTGCGCACGGTACGCCAGCGAGTTTACATACAAAGGCAGAAAATACGCGGTAGAAAGCGGGATGCCGAAGTTTGCCGTTACCGTGGTGCTGGTGAGCGCCTCTAGTTGCCGATCAAAAACATTGTGGTAATAGCCCGCCCTGAGCACAAGTTTCTCGCCCAGAATGTTCTGATCGACACCGGCATCGAAGGTACGCGACCGCTCCGCACTCGGCGGCCCCACGTGGTATTGCGCGATGGCACCGGTTGCGCTGTTTTGCAAGAGCTGGTCGTACAGGCTGAACTCTTCAAGCGCCAACGTCGGTTCCTGCACCCCGGTAGCTGCATTCGCTCTCAGCCGCGTTCCGCGCAACAGCCTTGGCCCGGGTCGCACGGGCACAAAGGTCAAACCGAAGCGCGGTGTCCCGGCAATGCCGTACAGATGATTCTTCTCGAGCGCGCCGCCGAGCGAGTAGAAAAGCCGGCTAAAAAACTGTCCCTGAAACTGCAGGTTGTATTCGAAGTTGGTGCGCTGCGTGACCTCATGCGAACCCGCCGAAAAAGCGTCAGGAGGACTGCTGAATAGCCCCCGCTCATTGTCGTACCGGAACCCAAATAAGGCATTGAAGTGCGGTGACGGGCTCACATCGCTCTGGTAATAAAGCTGGTCGCGATTGGACGCCATCGTGGAGTTCCCGTTCAAAAACGCCGCCTGCCCCGTGACCGTGTATCCGTTTGCGCCACGAATGCTCACCACATTGCCGTAATATTCCGTTCCAAAACTGAAGGTGATCGGGTTCCCCTGGTCAGAAAAGTATTGCGCCTCTTCCCTCTTTCGGGCGATGCCATACCGCACCAGGTTGTGCCAGTTCCGTTCCGTGCGGTTTTCCAGGGTCGCTCCGGCATACAGATCCTGATCGCCCTGTTTCCCGTCCGCCGACACCCCGTAAAAATCATGTGCCCCGGGTAGCCCCACGGCCGAAACGCTGTTGCGCAGGGTGAAGCGCAGGCTGGTAGAGCCAGTGAACTCGTACCCCACGTTGGCCACCGACGTGGCATCGTGGTACTCATCCCGCGGCAGGGCATTTGAAGTCTCGAGAAAGTCGAAACCGGCAAAATAGTCGAGCTTACGCAGCGTGCCGCCTGCGCTCACCTCATTGCGATATGCATGCAGATTGCCCGCATCACCGGCGTAGTTCAACACTGGCCGAAGCGTGCTTCCACGCGGCGTGGCAATCGTCACCACCGATGCGCCCGCATCGGTGCCATACACCGCGGAATCCGGCCCTCGGTAAAGCTCCATCTGGGTCACGCCCAGCGTGCTCACGTTGCTGAAATCGAAGACTCCACCCACGTCGTCCGCCGGAATCCCATCGATCAGGACCAGATTCGCCGTGGAGTTGCCGCCCCGCATGAATAGCGAGGTGACGCCGCCGGTCTGTCCGCTCTGCACCACAAAGGCGCCCAAGGACTGCCGCATCTCGTCGGCTACACGTAACCGCGTGTCGAAGCTCGTTTCGGGCAGAACGGTGACAGCCGCTGTCAGCTGCGGCAAAGGCGTGGGGATCGCGGTGGCGCTTACGGACACCTCCTGCCGTACCGTATCGACCGCCAGCACCACGTCACGGTGCAGCAGGTCGGTCGCGCCGCTGTAAAAGTCGTCACCGATACCCGGCAACTAGCCGCCGGCCGAACCCAAAAGTGTGAACCGGCCCGCATCGCCGGAGCGCACCTCGTACGCTCCATTCGCGCCGGCATAGCCCAACGCGACAACTTTGCCGTTTTCCACCAACTGCACACGCGCGCCGGGAATGCCCCTTCCCAACGGATCGGTAACACGCCCGATCAGCACCACGGCATTGGCCGGCAATGCGGCGCAGCATACAAACGCCATCGCACACCAGGCACGGCGTACATGGAAAGAGGAGAAACAGGCTGGCGCGAAACGGCTGGGCTGAGGGATGAGGGCTGGGTAAGGAATCAAAGCGGGCTGAGGAACTGAAACGGGAGGAACTGCCGGGGGCTGAGGAACTGAATCAACCAGCGGCGCGCGAAAACGTCGTTTGGGGGCAAACATCAGGGATCTCCTCCGCTTTCCATCCGAAAGCGTGGCGTTTGTATGCAAAGGAACCGGTCTCCTGACTTGCACGATTTCAAGGCGATCTCGCGTGCGCAGAACCCTTCCCAAACCCTTCGCCGCCCAAACTGGTATCCAGTTCAGGCGTCGTACGGTTCAGTGAACCCTGCGCAGATCCTCCTCACCCCTGTTCACCAACCTGATCTTCTGCAGCAGACAGGCGAGTTGCCTGACGGCTCAGTGGGTTGGCAAAGCATGGGGCGCGTGCTTCACAGTTGCGGGGCAGTGGCGGAATTGCACCGCGCTTCCCAACATCTTTCCTTGCGGTTGCAATGAGGGGCACACGATGTGACAGGGATTCGAAGCATCGCAAACGGGGGCAGCCACCAGTGTAAGCCGCCAAGCCAGCGGATCTCGAAGATTTCGCGGATCCTACCGGTCCCGCAGATCTCGCGACAACCCGATCGCGGACGGGTCTCCAGCCGTCAAAACGTGAGCAGCACCTTTCCCGTCGTTCTACGCCCTTCCAGATCGCGATGCGCCTGTTGCGCGTCTTCCAGCTTGTACCGTTGCCCGATGTGCACCTTCAGTTCGCCTTGCGCGACCCAACCGAAGATGTCGCGGGCGCGCCATTCGAGTTCTTCTCTCGTCTGCACGTAATCTTTCAGCGTCGGCCGGGTCACGTAAAGCGAACCAAGGGTGGAAAGCCGGATCAGGTCCAGCGGCGGCACCGCGCCGCTCGATGCCCCATACAGCGCCAATAGCCCGCGGGGCTGCAAGCATCGCAGGGATTCCTCAAAGGTCGTCTTGCCCACCGAGTCGTATACCACCGGAAGACCTTTGCCATGCGTTTCTTCCTGCACGGCGGCCGCAAAGCTCGTTTCGGTGTACAAGATCGTGCGGTCGGCTCCGGCTTGCCGAGAAAGCTCCGCTTTTTCCCTGGTGGAAATCGTCGTCAGCACCCGTGCGCCCAGCTGTTTGGCGATTTGCGTCAAAAGGAGACCTACGCCGCCTGCCCCTGCATGCACCAGCACGGTATCACCGGCCCGGATCATGTAAGTGCTGTAAGCCAAATAGTGGGCCGTCAAGCCCTGGGTCATTACGGCTGCGGCTTGGTCGAAGCTGATGTGCGGCGGCAGATGCAGCAGACTGCTGGCAGGCGCCAACGCGAACTCGGCATAGGTACCCCGCGACCCTGTCCAGGCGACACGGTCGCCTTCAGCAAAGCCGGTGACCCCCTCACCCAACGCTGCGACCAGCCCCGCCGCTTCCTGACCGGGAACAAAGGGCAGCGCCGCAGGGTACCGCCCTTCACGCAGATACGTGTCGATGAAATTGATTCCGGAGGACTGGATACGGACCAGCACCTGCCCCGGACCGGGCTTCGGTATGGGAAGGTCGACCACCTGGAGGACCTCCGGTCCACCGGTTTGCTGGATTTCGATGGCACGCATAGCTAACGGATCAGGTGCTCCTCAGGGGAGCGCATGCGCACCACGCGCTCGATCGTGTACGGCGAACGCTGGCCCTGGGCGAAAAAGTGCCGCACCTGCAACTCTCCCAAGAGGCCGATGCCGATCATCTGAATACCGGCCAGCAGCAACACCGCGGCGATCACAAACCACGGCCCATGCTCCCCCACGATATCGTGTCGCGAAAAAATCTTGCAAAGCAGCAGCCACAAAGCGATTCCGCTGCCGCTTACCAAAGCCAGACCACCGATGCTGCCGAAGAAGTGCAATGGCCGGGTCATATACCGCAGCAGAAACCGAAGCGTCAGCAGATCGAACGCGACCCGAAACGTGCGTCCCAGGCCGTAATGACTTTCACCCGAAACCCGTGCCGGGTTTGAGATCGGCACTTCGCAGATGGTCGCACCGTACCACCCCGCCAGCGCCGGAATGAAGCGATGCATGTCCGCGTACAAGGGCACATTCTGGATCACTTCGCGGCGGTATGCCTTGAAGGTGGTGCCGAAATCGTGGATTTCCACCCCCGAAACTCGCCGCAACAGCCAGTTCGCCGCCCGCGAAGGCAACCGGCGCAGCATCAGGTTGTCGGCTCGCTGCGCGCGCCAGCCGCTCACAACGTCGTAGCCCTCTTCCAGCTTGGCCATGAACTGCGGAATTTCAGCGGGGTCGTGCTGTAAATCGCCGTCCATGGAAAGAATGAACTCCCCGGTCGCGTGGTCAAAACCTGCTGCCAGCGCCGATGTTTGTCCGAAATTACGACGCAACTTGATCAGCAACACGCGTGAATCGACGGCGGCGATCTCTTCTAGCAGCCTGTACGTCCGGTCGCGCGACCCGTCGTCCACAAACACCAGTTCAAAACTTTCGCTCACCGACTCCATAACATCCTTTACGCGATCGTAAAGGCGGGTAACGCTTTGCTCCTCGTTATGGAAAGGAATGACAATAGAGTACTTAAGCACAGGGATATTCTAACGCGGACAGGCAGCTTTGCAGCTGTCCTGATTTGCTACACAAAAACGCCGGCGCATGCTTCTGAAGTGCAATTTTCCATCGCGGCGCGATCTCCTACTCTCCTCAAAGGAGAGATACATGATTGCCGCACACGATAGTTTGCTCTTATTCGGTATGGGCATTTTGAACATCCTGTTTGCCCTTGCCGTCGCCAGCCTTCGCGCCCAATCACAAGGGGAAGAAGTCGACATGCTGCACCATACAGCTGGAGTCGAAACGGCCAGAGGCTAAAGATGCTGAGCCAACCTCTGCTGATCGCTTAGCCAGCTGATTGCTGGTTACGTTCAACATGCGGTTTACAAATTCTGAGGACTTGTTTCAGCACTTCACTTATAGATAGAACTCACAAGACGAGGCTCACAGGACGGGTCAAGGTGGTGGCCCGGGCAGGAGTCCAACCTGCGACCTTCGCCTTAGGAGTGCGCCGCTCTATGCATCTGAGCTACCGGGCCGTTCTCAGGTGTTCTGTTTTATGGTGCCGGGAGGGGGGGTCGAACCCCCACGAGGTTGCCCTCGGCGGATTTTGAGTCCGCTGCGTCTGCCAGTTCCACCATCCCGGCGCACCTTGAGTGTACCGCAACAGCTGCTCACGCGGCACCCGAACGTCTTCGTTTTACTGCAGGCTTGTTGCCGGGTGAAGCGCTATCAGTTCCATAGCCGCCGCCACCGCGTTACGTGCGGCAAAGCGTAGATTGTCGGATGCCATCCACAGCCAGAACGCCGACCGCTCTTCCCGGATGCCATCTTCGCGAACGTCCAAAAGCAGATCGCCTAACTCCGCGGCCGCCAGATTGCTCGGTACGGTGTCTTCCGCAACGACGACCCCACCCCCCAAGGCGGAACGCACGTTCGCCTCCGTTGCCATGGCAGAAAACTCAGCGAACGCGGAAACGGTGTACCCATGGAACACAGGCGCTTGTACCACCTGGAAGCGCACGCGCACAGCAGCTGCTTCGCCCAGCAAAATGCCGAGGTGCCGCCGAATCGTGGTCCTCACTTTAGGAAGGTCTACTTGCGCCTCCTCCCCAAGCGTCGTTTGCAGATTAAATGCGATCTGCGTGTCGAAGAGGTCCTTGGGCACGCTTTGAAAGGAGAGCAGCCCCACCGTTTGCTGATGCAATTCGTCCAGGCCGGCTTTTCCCGCCTGGGATGCCGGCTCCAACACTGTGGCTGTCAACTGCGCCAAGGGCAGCCGTCGCGCCAGCCGTTCCGCCGTGAGCGCCAGCATCACCGCTGCCGGATGGGCGGCAACGACGCCGGCGGTGATCAGATCGGGCTTGGTTCCGCCATGAATCCATGGGCTGCGCACCAGAAAGCCAGCCTCGCCTTCGAGCGCTCCGGTGAGGTCCACAATGGCGGCTCCGCCCTGCACAGCACCACGCCAGTGCTCTCGCGCCGTTTCGCCTTTGCCGGCAAAAAAGACCAGATCTACCCCTTGGAGGGCTTCCGGTGTGAACGGCTGCACCACGGCCGGCTCGTCGCCCGCCGCGATCATCTCGGTCTGTTCCTCATCTTCTTCATGCAGATACAGCACATGCCATGCCGCGGCGGCAGCGGAGGCCTGTAACTCCTCAATCAATTCCTTGCCCATCAGCGTGGGCGCGCCTACCACTACAGCGCTTCTTTGTCGTCCAGCCATTGCGAAACTCCTTTTGTCGTGCCTCGATTACGCCCGCAGTGCATGCTTCTGCCAGGAATATGCCAAACGCGCCAAAACACCGGAAAGCAGGTACACCATCATCAGCACGATGAGGGCGTATCGCGACTCAAAAATGACCACCGCGACCACCAGAGCAAAGACCGCAAGCAACCGGCCCGGCCTGCGTTCGGTCATGTCCAATTCCTTGCCGCTCCAGAATCGCCAGTTGCTGACCATCAGGAATCCAACGAAGCCAATCAGACCAAGCCATACCAGAGCAAGCCATGGGCTATGGATCGGCGATCCACCCTCAAAATGCACGACCGCGGCCACCACGCCTGCGCCCGCCGGTATCGGCATACCCACAAAATATTTCCTTCCCGGACGGCCCGGGTTGCGGGGTTGCGGGTCGATACTCACATTAAAGCGAGCCAACCGGCAAGCCCCACACAGCAGAAAAAGAAAACACACCACCACGCCCAGATGCATCAGCCGTTCTTCAGCGGCGGGATGTCCTGGGGGCAGCACCTGCCGTAAACCCCAAAGATAGGCCAAAAGGCTGGGCGCCACACCAAAGGTAATCACGTCCGCCAAGGAATCGAGCTCACGGCCGAAAGCACTGGAGGTGTTCGTCATGCGGGCGATCCGCCCATCCAACCCGTCAAACAGGATGGCGAAAAGCACGGCGAGTGCCGCCCGGTCAAAACCATCCGCGTCTACCGCCGTGGAGGCGTGAATACTTTGCACAATGGCGTAGTACCCCGCCGCGATGTTGCCCGAGGTAAACAGCGACGGCAAGATATACATGCCCCGGCGAGCCGGCGGCCGCTCAGGATCGCGGTGGGCAGATGCCATCAGCGCGGGTCACTCACCGGTTTCACCTTCTCCGTTCCGGGCGGCATAAAGGCCAGTACAGAACTTCCACCCTTCACGCGATCGCCGGCACGCACCCGCAGTTCTGCATGGGCAGGCAGGAGCACGTCCATGCGCGAGCCGAATTTGATCAGCCCCATACGCTCGCCCCGAACCACCTGATCGCCTTCTCGCAGATTGCAAAGGATGCGGCGAGCCAAAAGGCCCGCAATCTGTTTGAAGCTGACGCTATACCCGCCGGCATCGATGGTTACCAGCGTTTGTTCGTTGTGCACCGCAGATTCGGCGTTCATGGCATTCAAGAACTGCCCCTCGCGGTACTCCGCCAAGGTGACCGTTCCGCCCACAGGACTTCGGTTCACGTGCACATCGAAGACATTGAGAAAAATGCTGATGCGCAAACCATTGCCGTTGGTGGTCTCAATCCACTCTGCATCTTCTACTTTTCCATCGGCAGGTGAAACGATGAGCCCCGGTTCCATCGGAACGCGCCGCGGGGGATCGCGAAAAAACCAGACCAGAAACATCGCAAGCAGGACAGGCAGCACCGTCAGGACGACGAAATGTGTCCCGAACCAAACGATCACGGCCACTGCAACCAAGGCAACGCCGTAGAAGAAACCATCACGGACCATCGTGCACCATTATACCGTTGCCTGTCTGGCGTTCGGATTCCTGCATGCACGACGAAAGCGCGCACTTCACGTCACCAGAAGACAACGCATCACGAACGCGTCTTCCGTAGGCGAGTGGTAGTACTCGCGCCGACTTCCTTCGATACGAAAGCCGGCTCCTTCGTATAACTTCTGAGCGGCCAAGTTGGAACGCCGCACCTCGAGCACCGCCTCTGTAGCGCCTTTGTGGGCTGCCCAGGCAAGCCAGAGATGACAAAGGCGTTTCCCCAACCCTTGGCGACGATCTTCCGGGTGAACAAGCAGCATCTCCATTTCCACACGCTGCTCCACGCGAGTGGCCATCAGCACCGCCCGCAGGCCCCCCGATTGGGTTTCTGGAACAGCGAACGCAACCCTTTCGGCAAGCGCTGTACCATCCGGCTCCACAAACATCGACCACGCCCGGAGCGGCCATGGAGGCGCGTCCGGACAAACGGCAACAAATTCCAGCAATGCCGCGAGATCCTCAGGACCGGACAATTGGACAACGCGGTCCGCCTCGGCCCGCGAGGAATCAGGCAACACGGCCCGCCCCTGCATCCTGCTTTCCCGGACGTTGCGCTGCATAGATCGTTTCTTCATTGCGTACGTAATTTGCATCAAGTTCTGCCAACTGTGTTTCGCCTCGTGCGAGATTGCGCAAAACAGGTCCAAAGGCATCTTTGGCAGTCAAATCGATCACCCGCAACTCCGCCATTCCGGCATATTCCGACATGTGCAAACGCGTTTCCAGAACTCCCGAGGCGGTTGCCGAAGCGATCGCCACCACCGCACCCTCCAATTCGGATCTGATCTCCTCGAGCGATGTGAGCCATTCCCGTGCCTTGCCGTTCTGATCCAATGCGTGGACGTAAAACTGGTCCCTGCCGGCTTCGAGCAGGGCAAAACCGCCGGTCAGCGACGCTGCTTCTGCAAGTACCTGCAGCCGCGAAACGCCCACCAATGGTATGCCCGCCGCCTCGCAAAGCCCTTTAGCGAGCGCCAGTCCCACACGTACGCCGGTGAATGATCCCGGTCCCCGAACCACCCCGATCGCAGCTAGATTCTGAATACAAATTTCCTGCGCCGCAAGCACCTCCCGCAACACCCGAAGGAGAAGAGAAGACGCAGATCGTTCCTCGAGAACACGCTCCTCGATGATCTGCAACCCGCGAAACAGGGCCATAGACGACCGAGCCGCGCACGTGTCGAGAACCAAAACCCATTCACTTCCAGATCGTGTCACAGCGCCTGGCACCGCTCGTTTTCCCTGCGTCATCATCAGCGCTTCGCCGCTCCTGCTCTCTCGCATCCAAGCTCCTATGTCTGCATCGCTTTCATTTCGCAGCGGAAATGTGCCCATTCGCGTCCACGCGGAGGAGTACGCTTCCGGTTCGCCTCATCACGCAGCGCCTCGTTCCGCCATTCTGCTCCTTCATGGTTCAGGGGGTCACGTCGAGTTTTGGGTTTCGCGGCTTGCGCCCTTTCTCCGCGAAGCCGGCATCCAGCTGTATGCTCCCCAATACTTCGATCGAACCGGCACGGTCCGGGCCGACTTCAGCACAATCACAGACGGCACGCATGTTCCGCAGTGGCTCGAAACAGCCGATGATGCACTGCGCTTTGTCGCCTCTCGACCCGGTGTGGACGCCGACCGTATTCTGGTCGCCGGTGTGTCATTGGGGGCTTTTCTGGCTTTGGCGCTGGCTGCCAAACTTTCAGCCTCGGCAGAATCCGCGACACGGCAGCGCATTCGTGCCTTGCTCGACATCTCCGGTGGCCTGGTGCCTCCCTACGACGCGCTCGCCACGTCGCACTTTCCTCCAACGCTGATCCTGCATGGTGAAGCAGACCAGATTGTTCCGGTATCGTTCGCAAAGGATCTGGAGGAAAAGCTTTCAAGCCTCCGCGTTCAACATTGCACAGAACTCCTCGCCGGCGAGGGTCACTGGTTCAGCCCTGCAGCCCTGCCACGGATGCTTCTAGCGACCTCCACATTTCTCGAACAGCATCTCCAAAACTGAAGAAACCGGAGCAGTTTCGCTCCGGCCCCTCATCGCATCCGCAATTTAAGCAATCTCGGCCAAAACCTCTTCCCTCACGTGCTCATCTTCAATGGCTTCGCGCGGTGATTTCGGCAATGCGATATTCAACACATCTTCAATTCGCGAAGCATAATGAATCGTCATTCCTTCTGTCTGATCCGGCATCAGGTCTTCTTCGACATTGGCTTTCACATCGATCGGCAGAATGACATCCCGCACCCCGGCACGCTTGGCAGCCAGGAACTTTTCTTTGATTCCCCCAACCGGCAGCACATTGCCGCTCAGGGTGATTTCACCCGTCATTGCGAGTAACGGATGCACGGGCGTATCGGTGAGCAGGCTCACAATGGCCGTCGCCATCGTCACCCCCGCGCTGGGACCATCTTTAGGAATGGCGCCTGCGGGCACGTGAATGTGCAGATCGATATCTTTCAACACATCCTCGTCCAGGCCTAGGTCCAAAGCATTGGATCGAACCCAGGTGAGCGCCGCCTGCATGGATTCCTTCATCACGTCGCCGATCTGCCCGGTCATGGTGAAGCCACCCTTTCCCTTCATGCGGTTGGCTTCAATGAAGAGCACATCACCACCCACCGGCGTCCACGCCAGTCCCACAGCCACGCCGGCGCGCTTGGTACGCTCGGCAATCTCCGTGTCGACCCGTACCTTGATCCCGCCCAGGTACTCGTGCACCACTTCCGGCGTGATGACAAGCTTCTGCCCGTCTTCCGGATGCAGCGTACCTTCAGCGACCCGGCGTGCTGTTTTGCGCGCCACCGTGCCGATCAACTGCTCCAGGCGCCGTACCCCGGCTTCACGCGTGTAATGCCGTGCAATCAGAGCAACCGACTCCGTCGGGAACTCGATCGCTTCCACCGGCAAGCCGTTCTCCTTAACCTGCCGCGGAATCAGATAGCGTTCCGCAATGGCCACTTTCTCTTCTTCGGTGTACCCGGTGAGTTCGATAATCTCCATGCGATCAAGCAGCGGTGCGGGAATCGTGTCCAGCTGGTTGGCTGTGCAGATAAAAAGCACTTTGCTGAGGTCGAACGGTTGATCGAGATAGTTATCACGGAAGGTGTTGTTTTGTTCCGGGTCCAATGTTTCCAGCAAGGCGCTCGCGGGATCGCCACGGAAATCGCGGCCAAGCTTGTCGATCTCATCCAGCATGAACACAGGGTCATTCACTTCCACGCGCTTCAAGTGCTGAATGATCTGCCCTGGCAGTGCGCCGATATAGGTCCGGCGATGCCCGCGGATCTCCGCTTCATCATGCATGCCACCCAGCGAAATCCGGGAGAACTTGCGTCCCAGCGCCTTGGCGATCGACCGTCCCAGTGAGGTCTTACCCACACCCGGAGGTCCGACAAAACAAAGGATCGGGCCCTTCATATCGGCTTTCAAGCGGCGCACGCTCAGGTAATCCAAGATGCGCTCTTTTACCTTTTTCAAGCCGTAGTGATCCGCATCGAGCACCTCCTTTGCCTTGGCAATATCGACAGCTTCTGAAGAGCTTTTCGCCCAAGGCAGTACCGCAAGCCACTCGACATAGTTTCGCGTCAAAGAATAATCCGCCGCCGCAGGGTTCATCCTGCTCAGCCGTCCGAGTTCCTTCAACGCATCCTTCTTCACGTCCTCAGGCATGCCGGCAGTTTCAATCTTTTCTTTCAGCTCCGAGATGTCCTTTTGCGTGTCGTCCTGGTCGCCAAGCTCTTTTTGAATGGCCTTCATCTGCTCACGAAGATAGTAGTCGCGCTGCGATTGCTGTACAGAATCCTGCACTTCGCTTTGGATCTTGTTTCGCAGCTGCTGGACTTCAAGCTCCTTCGCGAGCTGCCCATTGAGCTTTTCCAACCGGGCCTTGAGATCCGTCATTTCCAGCAGTTCCTGCTTTTCCGCAGTGGTCAGAAATGGCAGGTTTGAGGCAATAAAGTCGGAAAGCCGCGCCGGTTCATCGATATTGATGGCGATCGTTTGCAGATCGTCAGAAAGCGTGGATGAAGAGCTCACCACCTCCTGGAACTGTGCGAGCACGTTCCGTTGAAGCGCCTCCAGCTCCGGCGAGGGCCCGAGTGTACCGTCGGTGATCGTCTCGGCTTCGGCAGTCAGATAGGGCTGCGTCTGCGTAAAAGCCCCGAGGCGGACGCGCTCGGTGCCTTCAGTGAACACAAAAAGACTTTGGTTGGGCATTTTAACGACTTTGTGCACCGTGGCGCGTGTGCCCACCAGGTGCAGATCGCTGCCCTCCGGCGCGTCAAGCCGGGCATCCTTCTGGGCAACCACGAGAATCGTCTTGTCCTCGCCCAAGGACTGAATCAATTGAATCGAACTTTCGCGGCCCACCGTGAGTGGAAGCACCTGATGGGGAAAAAGCACCGTGTCGCGCACCGGAAGAACCGGATAGGAGTGCCCACGGTCTTCTCCAGCAACGACTTTGCCCTGGGAAGGGCGGATGACACTAACAAACTCGTTCGGCATGTTGAGCGCCTTTCTATCAACTTACTTGAATGAGATGCACTATGGCGTACTCCGGTCGCATGCTTTACTTGCAATGTGCCCTGTTGTTCTTTGATGACATCGGCAGATTGCGTGTTCACGCCACCGCTGTCCTGTTTTGAAACAGTCGCCTCCCTTGGGTTCGTTCCACCCCGCTTGCAGATTGCCTGCACCGCCCATTCGGGCTACGCTGGATGCAAGCGCGGAAGTGGTGAAATGGCAGACACGCAGGTCTTAGAAGCCTGTGCTCCGGCGTGAGGGTTCGAGTCCCTCCTTCCGCACCATGTTTTCGATCATTTACAGAGGTCAAAGGGCAGATACAGGGCAGGAACCATTTGTCCGCACCAGATTTCTTCCATTAACCTATCCAGAACTCCCACTCCAGCACTCCCTGCTGCGCCGCGGCCAGGGACAGATTTGAAAAAGCGAGCAACCACCCCAGCATGAGCCAGAGCCAAAGCTTTACACAGCCCGACAACACCCGCGTTACCTTGAACAAGACGCCGGATTACCGCGACTCCTACGCCAACAGTGTCCAGATGCGCCTTTCGGTCTGGGACTTCCTGCTCGTCTTTGGAACTCTGGAACCGACAGCGCCGGATGCCGTCGAAGTCAACAACTTCCAGGGCATCTACATCAGTCCGCAGCAGGCCAAGGCGCTTCATTCGATTCTTTCGCAGAATCTGGCCCAGTACGAGTCGGCTTTCGGTCAGATTTCACTTGATTCACCGCAGCCCGGGCAGCCTCGCATCGTCGGCGGCCAGGGATCTGTTCAGTAGCACGTGCCGGAGCCAGTGGCCGGTTCGCTTCCGCGCCGGCCCTCACTCCCCCAGGCCGGGGTGCTGTTTGCCGCCTGGACATTATTGTTCATCGCCGTCTCCCTCGCGCATGCCACTCTGCTGCGACTTCCCTACTTTTGGGATGAAGGCGGATATTACGTTCCTGCGGCGTTGGATTTTTACCACCGCTGGACGCTGATTCCACGGTTCACAAACGCCCATCCACCACTGCCAAACGTGGTGCTTGGGCTGTTGTGGCATCTTTTCGGCTACCACATCCTGGTGACGCGGCTCAGCGCCTGCGCTTTCGCGGCTTTAGGGCTTCTCGCAACCTTTCTGCTTGGAAAGCGCTTGCTGGGCATATGGGCAGCCTCGGCTCTTACCATCCTGACGTCGATGTATCCGATCTGGTTTGTCCAGAGTAGCCTGGCCCACGCCGATATCTTCGCCGCGACCTTCACACTATGCGCCCTCGCCCTGTATCTCACAGCGCCCGAGCAACTTGCCTTCGCGCAAGGCTCACAAACCGATGATGCCATGGTGAGCAGCCCACGGCGCCTCGGAACCATCGCGGGCTTGTTTTGCCTTTCCGTGTTGGCGAAGGAGACAGCCGTTGTGCAACCGCTGGCGCTGTCCCTTGTGGTTGTTTTGGCCATCCTGAAACGGCCCAGCCAGCAACGCGGCGCCCTTCTTCGCTCGCTGGCCGCGTTGTGGGCACCGGCGCCGGTGCTCGCACTCTGGTTCGGCTATCACCATTGGAAGACCGGCTTTACCTTCGGCAATCCCGAGTTCCTGCGTTACAACGCCACAGCGAACCTCAACATCGTTCACGTCGCGCGGTCTTTCAGCTACCGGTTCTTACACCTCTTCTGGCAGCGCAATATCTGGGTTCCGCTCATCTTTGCGCTCGCCTGTTTATGGCTGCCGCGGCGGTCCGGAGTTTCCGGCCGTTTTCTGCCGACGCCCGTATTGCGATCGATCGCCGCGTTGATTTTAGGCAATTGGCTGGCATTTTCCGTGCTGGGCGGGGCCTTGCTCACGCGGTATCTGCTTCCGATGTATCCCCTGCTCCTACTTGTCTGCATCGCCACTTGGCAAAGCCATACGGCGTATTGGCCGATCTTGGCATGTTTCACCGGAGCGGCTTTTTTCAGCGCGCTTTGGCTCAATCCGCCAACCTACTTCGCGCCCGAGGACAATCTGACCTACCGCGACATGATTGTCGTACACCAGGAAGCGATCGCCTACCTCAGGCAACATGAGCCGCAGGCGGTCGTACTCAGCGCCTGGCCGGCCGATGCCGAGCTCACGCGGCCGGAGCTGGGGTACACCGATCGTTCTTTTCGTGTCCACGCTCTTGAGAACTTCTCAGCGCCTGAGATCGCCAAGGCTGCGCAACAGCCGGGGGAGTTTGACGCAGCTCTGGTGTTTTCCACCCAATACATCACACCGGCTCTCCGCGCTTCTCTTCTTGCGCATCCAGACTCGCGACGCGGACGCCGTTACGCCACGCAGCGCGATCTGTCGCCGGCTGAGATCGCGCGCCGCCTCGGCGGCCGGGTCGTATGGCAAGACGATCGCAATGGGGAATGGGCTGCCGTCCTGCGCTTTGATCGCAGTTACGACGCTCAACTTCGGCCAGACCCAGGTTGGAGTCACGTTACCAACGAAGGCAAACCGGTAGTTTCCGCCCCGAGCGCCTTTCTGTATACCAGTGCATGGAGACCCGGCCCGTAGAACTCCCCCCCCCTGCGCAGGCGCGTATATCCCAGCCGCTCATAAAGCCGGATCGCCACGGCGTTGCCGGCATACACGTGCAACCGCATCGTTTCGGCTCCCATTTCGGTGAGGATCCGCTCCGTTTTTTCTACCAAAGCCGCGGCGACGCCCTGCCGTCGTGCGGCCGGGTCGACATCGAGTGTCACCACGTAGCCGCACAACCCGGCTTTTGTGCGTTCCAGGTGCGCGATGCAGAAGCCCAGCAGGTGATCCGGAATACCGGGGCTGCCTTCCGCAAACGCGAGTTGCACAATCGCATGCTTTGCGCTCGCCATGCGACGCATCATCTCTCGCGAGAACCGAAACGGCACCTCGAAGCACACCTCATCGAGTGCAAACATCGCTGCCAGATCTTCCGGTTTGTAGCGTCGAAACTCCATACATTCCGTCAGTTTGCGTTTCCGCTCTCTGTTAAGGCAGTTCTGGGAGGCATGCACAGGCGCTGGATCGTGCTGCATTCGATTTCGGCGCACATCCAGTGTACAAAGGCAGAGATGCATCCTTTTTCGCTTGCAAGCAAATGCGCCGTCGTTGTGGGCGGCACCTCCGGCATCGGGAAAGCGCTCGCACTCGGTCTGGCGGAGGCCGGGGCCGACGTGGTGGCCACTTCACGCTCTGCAGAAGCGACCGCCGCGGTGACGGAGGAAATCCGCGCGCTGGGACGCCGCACACTCGCGAAACCCGCAGATGTGGCCTCGCGTGCCTCGCTCACCGAGCTGCATGAGGCTGTCCTTGCCGAGTTTGGCGCTGTCGACATCCTCATCAACTGCGCCGGCATGACCCAACGCGTTTCCACACTCGATTGCACGGAAGATTTATGGAATCGCATCTTCGATGTGAACGTGACCGGCACCCTGCGCGCTTGTCAGATCTTCGGCACCGCGATGGTCGAGCGCCGTGCGGGGCGCATCATCAACATCGCCTCACTCAGCACCTTTGTCGCCTTGCTCGAGGTCCCTCCTTATGCCGCCAGCAAGGCCGCTGTCGGTTCCCTGACGAAATCTCTCGCGATCGAATGGGCGCCCTACAATGTTTTTGTGAATGCCATCGCGCCCGGCGTCTTTCCCACCGCCCTCAACAGCGCGCTGCTGGACTCTCCGCGCGGGCAGGAGTTCACCTTACGCACCCCCATGCATCGCTTCGGGCGTGGGGAAGAACTGGTTTCCACGGCGCTTTATTTGGCTTCTGACGCGACCAGCTTCACCACCGGCCAGATCATCGCGGTCGATGGTGGATTTCTCGCCAGCGGTGTCAACCAATAAGATCAGCCGGGTGAAGGTGGGCATCACCGTCCGAACCTTTCTGAACAGACACTTCGAAAAGGAACTGGGATCGTCCATGAGCATCGCAACCCAAACCGGCGACGACGGCAGCACAGCCCTTACCGGGGGCCAGCGCGTTTCCAAGGCTGACCTGCGCGTGGAAGCCTACGGAACCGTCGACGAACTCAACGCCACCCTTGGTTTTGCCCGCAGTTTATGCTCTGACGCCGAAATTTGTGGCTGGACGGAAACCATACAGCGAACGCTGTTTCGGGTCGGGGCCGCGCTTTCCCGCACCGCGCTTTCCCGCACCGCGCTTTCCCGCACCGCGCCTTCTCCTTCGCAATCCCCGACCCTTACCCAGGCCGACGTCGACCATCTGACGACACAGGTACACGCGATCGAAGCGATCGAGGGCATCCTGTCCGACTGGTCGCTTCCCGGTGCCGACCGGCAGTCCGCGGCGTTCGAGATCGCGCGCACTGTTTGCCGCCGTGCCGAACGTTGCGCCGTCCGCTTGAAGGAGGCGGGTGAAGCCGTGCCCAATGAGGCGCTCATGTACTTGAATCGACTATCCGATCTACTTTGGCTTTTTGGACGTTTGATCGAGCACCGGGCCGGCATCGACGCCCGCCTGCGCACAAACGCGCAAACCGGCCCCGACTGGTCCCGCGCCTGGTGATGAGACCGGCAAAAGTTGACCCGCCTTCGTAGAGCCGTTAGACTCAGGAAGTCGTTCGCCGCGCCTGACAAGTGCCTTCCACGCGAACAAACACCAGGGTGCATTTGTTTCACTCTGGGGACGTAGCTCAGTTGGTTAGAGCGCTGCCCTGTCACGGCAGAGGTCGCGGGTTCGAGCCCCGTCGTCCCCGCCATCAACTTACAAATTCAGGTTGATGATGTTCCTCGAAATAGCAGAGAGGATGGCTTGATGCGTGCGCAATAAGCGCGTTAGCCCCTGCTTTCCGAGTCGAACCCGGTCTTACCCCGACGATGCCGTCATGCGCCGTGCTGGATCACTCAGGTTCTTCAGGCCTGCCATCCGAGCACTTCTCTTCCCCATCGCTCAAGACGTGTAGTCCATATACAACACAAGCACACCGCAGATCAGGATGAGACTTGCCGAGATTGCCGGCCATTTCCCGCTTTGGCCTGCCCGCCGCGCAACCTCGTAGGCAGCCCTGCCGTAGAGCACTGCACCAGCAAGCACCAGGACAAGTTCCACACAGGCCGACCCTTGAGGACGGGTCCACAGCCCAAAGCCGAGCCGCGGAAGATTTCCTAAGTTCTCAGGCAGGATGGGCATGTCCCGCCGATGCACCACGAGATCAAGAAACCAGTGCGAAGCAGCCACCAAACCGATAGTCGCAGCCACTCTTCTGCCCCATTTCGGAAGGAAGGCGATACCGAGAATGGCTGAAAGCATGAGCATACCAACGAACGAATGCGTCAGGTCGGCATGAATGACCAAACCACCATAGGCTGGATGCGTTCGCACCGGCTGTACCGACTCGAGGTGGGCCAGGAGCAGTGGAATGAAGACAATATCCAGCCAAACCGTGGCGAGCATCAGCGCCCAAAGTGGGGTGCTCCGCTCCCGCGACTTAACCATGGCTGCAAAACCAAAGTGACCCGCGATCATCAGGAGCCCTCCATCTTTTTCGCGACAGACCACGGCACGCGCCGGTCGACCCAACCGACCACGCAAGTAAACAGGAAAACACCGACGATGAATGACATGACTTACAGCATAAGTCTTCGCTCCAAAACCCGTCAAGACTTACACTTGTAGCCATGCCCTACTCCAAGCGGATTTCCGCGCCAGACATCGTGAACACAGCAGTTCGGCTGATTGAAGCTGCGGAAGGCGTGGGGCTTTCCTTGCGAGCTGTCGCCATCTCCCTCGGGGTGAAAGCGCCCAGTCTGTACAGGTATTACCCAAACAAAGACGCCTTGGAATATGCCGTCATTGAGCACGTCCTGGAGCTCATGTCTGCCGAGTTGCAGGAAGCGGCTTCAGCGGCCACACCGGAAAGTAGATTCAAGTTCACAACGGAGGCTTATCTGCGCTTTGCACGAGAACACTTCCCTCTTTACACGTTTGTCATGCATCGCGTGCCTCAGACAAACACTTCCGCGATCGCGAAGGTTGTGTGGAATCTTTTACTGGATGCGGCAAGCAGCATCTCGAGCCGCGCGGACGACACTGCCGCAGCGGTCGCCACGTGGTCCTTTCTACACGGATACATTCTTTTGGAGCGGTCTGGGGCTTTTGGAGGTTCGGGCCCTCAAGGTGGACTGGAACTCGGTCTGAAAGCCTTCCTGTCTAGCTTCCGCCACCATGCTGAGCCTGTCGACGGAGGGTGAGCGAAGCAGTCGGGACGAAGCTGGTAAGGCCTAGATCTGCGGGCAATCCCAGCGGCCAGCGCGCTCATGCGCCACATGTATAATCGTGCGCAAATTCTTTTCCGGATAATCCTATGCGCGCTAAGTTGGCTGTGGGAACGACCCTGCTTTCTTCAACGCTTCTTGCTGTGGGCCAACAAGCTGCGCCGATGCGCCTCCGCATCGACCTCACCGATGCACCGCGTCATGTGATTCACGTGGCCGAGCAAATACCTGTGCATGAGGGCGTCAATGATTTCTGGTATCCACAGTGGATTCCTGGGCAGGAACTTGCCGGTGGAGCGATCGACAACCTCACAGGCCTTACATTCCGAGCCGTCGACCCGGGTGGTGCGCGCATCCCGTGGCGTCGCGACCTGGTCGACCCCTACGAGTTCCACGTGCAGGTTCCCGCAGGTGTGCCGGCGTTGGCCGTTGCCTTTGATGTGCTGGATGTGCCGAGCCGTTTCAACAGCGTGGGGACGGCTGCCACAACTTCCCACGTGGTCATGCTTGAGCCGAGCGACGTCGTCCTTTACCCGACCCACAGGGCGGTGAACACCATTCCGGTGACCGCGACGGTTCACCTGCCCGATACGTGGAAAGCGGCAACCGCGCTGCGCGTCGACGAGACCGCCCCGCCCACGCTGAACGGTCCGGAAACGACGTTTCGCACCGTTTCTCTCGAACAGTTCGTGGACTCGCCCATCCTTGCCGGCGATCACTGCCGACAATATCCCCTGGCGCCTGAGTTGCGCCCGGTCCATATGCTGGATATTTGCGCTGACAACGACAGTAGCCTTGAATTGAAACCGGAGTTTCTCTCCCACATGACCGAGCTGGTTCGGCAAGAGCGAAAAGTATTTGGCAACCCGCCTTACAGCCACTATGACTTTCTCGTGGGATTGTCGCCGCATCTCGCCGGGGACAGCACAGAGCACACGCAATCGGCACATTACATCGTGAAAGGTTCGAAGATCGACGACGGAGCCGTTGCGGACTTTACGGGATACCTGCTGCCGCACGAATACACCCATGCCTGGTGCGGCAAGTATCGGCGCCCTGCCGGCATTGCGACACCCAATTTCAACACTCCCATGCAGAACGATCTGCTGTGGGTATATGAAGGCATGACGGAGTACTACGGCGACATCCTGAGCGCAAGGGCTGGTTTCTACACTCCGGAACAGGTGGTGAACAGATTCGATTACGCGGTGTTCGAAGTGGATAAGCCCGGACGACTTTGGCGCAGTGTGCAGGACACCGCGGACGCCTCAGCAGTGCTGCGCGGCGTTGACAGCGCCTGGGCAAATTGGCGGTTGACCCAGAACTACTACCAGGAAGGCGCTCTGCTGTGGCTTGAAGCGGATGTGAAGATACGTCAGCTGAGCCATGGCACGAAGTCCCTTGACGACTTCGCGGCACTTTTCTTCCAATCGCGCATGCCGCAGGATCAGCTGCGAAGTGCTGGCCCAACGGTGGTGCCGTATACCTTTTCAGACATCGTGCAGGCACTGAACACGGTACAACCCTACGATTGGGATGGTTTCTGGCGCACGCACCTGAATGCGCTGACGCCCAGGCCGCCGACAGCTGGACTTCAAGCCGCCGGCTACGATTACGTCTACAGTGACGCCATGAGCGCGGCAGAAGCAGGTCCGATCCAAAGGGCGCACATGGCCGAGATGTACCATTCTCTGGGTTTTCAGGTGTTGCCGGATGGCACACTGCTCGATGTTTTTATGGGGAGCCCGGCGTTTGCAGCCGGCTTGGGCCCCGGCGATAAGCTCACAAAGGTTGGTGGCAAGCCATACACGGCTGAGGAACTCACGGAAGCAGTCCGCACGAGCAGGACAGACGCGCAACCGATTTCGCTCACCGCCACGCGCGATAACGAGGCGAAAAGCTTCACGATCCAGTATCACAATGGGCTCAAGTTCTCTAACCTGCAGCGAAACAAGCAACCAGACCTGCTCACGACCGCTATCCTTCGACCCAGGTGACGCGGACGCGTTGATACGACCGCGAGTCGATCCCGTAAGCTCACCCGTTAGAACACCGGCACGCCGGAAATGACCGGACTGGCTGTTGTGCAGTGACATGAGGTTTCGATCTTTACAAAGCCGCCCCGCGAGGGACGGCATCTGAAATCGCTCCTTCGCATTAGGCGACCGGATACTCATATCGTCATGCGTAATTAGCGAGCACCGTCTAGCTGGGTCAGCCGGATTCCCTTTGCCATGCGGAGGGCTATCTGCCGGTACTCAGCTTGTTGCTCATCGCCTTCCCAGTTTCTGAGAAGAATTACGATCTTGCGCCCTTTAGCCTCACAGAAGAAATCTGTATTTATGATCGTGGGCACACTGATCGGGGAGTCTCCGGGAGGGACAGCCGGTTCTTTCGAAGTGACTTCTTTGAGTTCGCTACAGCCGCTCAGAGCCGGCTCTCTCGCAAAGCGACTCTCCGTCGATCTCTCCAAAACTGTCATCGAGATTTCAAGAGCTAAGGTAAAAAGCGAGCTGCGCCAAGCCGTCAAAGGATTTCGCGCGGGGAAAACGGACGCATTTATAGAGAAGCTCAAAGACCAGGGCAAAGTCCACCAGCACCCCCAACCCGCCGAACGGATCTCTGCCGTCGCAAAGGAGTATGCCAGTACGCAGGAGCGGACCGTTGTTCTCTCAGAAAAGCAGTCTGATCGAGCGGCTATCACCGCCCAGATTCGCGCCGAGCTGCAGCAGGCTGGCCGACTTGCCCAAGACCAGGGCGACCATTCAGTGTTGCGGCAGCAGCATTCAGGCAGGATGGCCGGGCAGCGGATTACAAACCCGGCGACATTATCCAGTATGGCAAGGGCAGCCCGAAGCACGGACTCCTGCCTAAGACCGAGGCCACCGTAGAAGCCGTGGATTCGCGCCGGAACCTTGTCGTCGTCCACACCGGCCAGGATGATCTCGTCACCTACAGCCCATCCCGTTTGAAGACCGCGACCAACGATTCCAAGGTTTACCGCCCGGAGCTGCAAACCTATCTCTCAGGGTGAGCGCATCCGCATCACGCGGAACGACAAGGAGCTAAACGTCCGAGCTGGCGACTTCGCGACCGTAACGATGATCGACGATAAAGGCGGTCTAAAGGTTGGCCTAGACAGTGGGAAGGAAGTGGACCTCTCCACGAGACAGGCCCGCCACGTCAGCATGGCTACGTCATCGAAAGCGGTCGCCGTGTTTCGGCCGACCGGTTCATTATAACTGGCGACGCAACGGAGGCCAAAGCCCTCAAGAGTGTTCCCGTCCACGCGCGAGATCTCTCCATTCACACCACGGCCCCGGCGGTCCAGCAGCAGAAAGCCCCTGAGCGGGAGAAGACCCCGCAGCACGACGGGCGTAGAAGCCACCGCAACGAGAGATTCGGCGCGATCACGGCATCGGCCTAAGCCTCTGATGGCCTCAGAACGTACCCCCAAGCCTCGCGATCACAGAGATCAAGATCTTCGCAGCTCTACCGCAATCATGTCTATGTCATTTCATCATGGCGGCATTCCGTCCATACTGAATCTGGGTCAGACTTATAAGTCTGACCCAAACTGCGAGAATGTTTGATTTCCGTGGTTTTCGGCAGGAGCCTCGTAGGCAGCGTGCCGTTTAAGATGTTGACGCAAGGAAGAATTACTTGAGTTGTCACGCCTCCCCCAAGTTTCAATATGAACGTCCGTGCATACTGCTATCACGCTGCCTTAAAGCCAACAGGATTCGGATCAGCCTTATTGTCACTTGCATATAAAAAGAAGAACGCTGGCTACGACAGCAGGAACTGCTCTCGTAAAAGCTTCCGCGTCAGCACAACTGTTAAGAATGGTTGGATGTTCCGCACACCATGAAGGCGGCGCTGTAGCTGCTCCTTGTTGGAAACTATCGCCAAGCGATCCTCCGCAGGCCCCGAGCTCGCACCCTAGGGTAACGCTTTCATCCCCTTTTCTTTAGTCGCCTGTTTTGAGCAGATTCCCGGACAGTACCCAAGATCCTCCGCAGCTCCCATTCTGGGGTGACGTGTCCTCTACTCCCGATGCCGTAGGCAGCGTGCATTTCAGGATGCTGGCTGGGACACGGATTTCGAAGGATCAAGATCGCTACTTAGGCTGCTGCTCAGGCCAGACGCCGCTCCTAGCAACTGCAACAAGGTCAGATATGGTGATGGGTATTTGCTTCTTCCACAGGCCCGGAAGCCATAGTCCTTCCGCTCCAAAGTGCCGCCTTATGTTGAAGCTCTTCATGTCGACTCCGAACTCTTCAGCGAACCTAGACATGAACTCGACCGCATCGTCGCCATCCATCCCGCTCTGCTGCAAACTGTTCTCTGGCCCGACGGAACCATTCTTGACTCCCATCCGGTCGCACACGAGCGCTACGATTCGTTCGTAGCGCTCGTGGTCCTGCTCTGTATTCGATGTGGACTCGGACAGCATCAATAAAACCAACTTCCACTGACACCTGCGCCACCGGAAGCACCGCCGGTGCCTATGCCAGGACTGCCGCCACCGCTACCCCGCAAGCAATTAATAAACTTGCCGGTTTGGTATGTGGTGACTGCAACGCCAACCCATCCAGCCCAACGAGAGACCGCCCCACCCAAAACCGGTGTACGAGAACCGATATTCCCGATGGTGGGTGCCCAGATAGAGCAGAAGTTTCTTTGCGGTAGAAGGGTCCGCAATGTAGTCGAAAGAATGGAAGTGCCCACGGTGGGCGATTCGCCAATCTTCACCCCTGTGGACAGGGTCGGCAGGCTTGCAGCAGTAATCGCTCCGCCGCCAGCGCCTGGGAGACCAAATGATGAACTCAGACAAGA
>CAXTRN010000026.1:0-511 GCA_964246645.1 uncultured Acidobacteriaceae bacterium | reverse complement strand
GACAAGAACCCGCGCTAGCAAGGCTACCGACGCCACTTGCGAAGGAGCTGATCGCACCTATGTCGCATGCCCCGAACTCGCATCCTTGCTGCGGGAGTCCGAACACGGCTCCTATTCCTCCACCGGGAAGAGGAAGGCCATGCTTCAAACCCAAATGCTCGCTCAAAGGATTGTTGTAGTCAGGATCGCCTGTACCTTCCGGCCGAGGCTGTACACTCCCGTGAAACGAAGGCTTATCAAACAAACTGATAATTTTAAAAATATCGTAGACCGCATCAGCCACGCACAGGGCTGCGCCGATCCCTGCGCCTTCTGGGCCGAGAAATGTCAATCCGCCTGCCGCGCTACAAAGATTTTCTCCTGATGGGTCGGTATAACTTACGGGGCTATTCGTCACATACTTGTACCGATTGAACGATTGCGGATTTGTTTGGTCATAGCTGCCGTCGTAGGGATCGGGGCTCATCCAGCGGCCCTGGGTGGAGTTGTACTGGCGGAACTGGGCGTGCGA
>CAXTRN010000025.1:15187-24344 GCA_964246645.1 uncultured Acidobacteriaceae bacterium | reverse complement strand
CTGAAGAATGTTCCCGCTTTCTGCGCGAGATCGGCGACGTTGCAGCCGGGCGAGTGCAAGAAGCAGAAAGTGTTCCGCCCGGCCAGCGCGGACGGGCGCAGCCGCGCCGTCGCGTGGAAACCCGCCTGGATTTCGACAACACGGCTTCTTCCCATTCCACCCTTCTACAAATCACGACGCAGAACGTACCGGGACTGCTCAGAACGACGGCTTCGGCGTTGAGCGAGGCGGGCTGCAGCGTCGAGGTCGCCCTGATCGATAGCGAAGCGGAAATGGCCGTTGATGTGTTCTATCTGACGCGAAAAAGGCAAAAATTAACCGAAGTGGAAATGGAAGTGCTTCGTGCTGAACTGCTGCAAGCAATCGGGGCCAACGTGTAGTGATCCCGTTTTGGGAATCGGCATGGATCTACGTCTTAAATCAGCTTTGGCGACCAACCCTCCACTATGTGTAGGCATCGCAATCATTGTTCCCTCGCCTAGCAAGAAAGATCGCCCCCCACGCCAGGCATCAGCGGACCTATACTGACCGTATGAGCACTGATCCTAAACAAACGAGCACCAACGGTCGTCCGGTCGCAAGCCCGCAGCGGAGTGATCGCTATATCTTCGGTACGCTCGACAGCTTTGGCAAGAATCGCGAAAAGCTCGATGAGGTGGATTGGGGCGCGGATCAGCCCGAAGGTGTGGTGCTGGCTTCCATGGATGCCGCCGTGAATTGGGTGCGCAAAAATTCTATCTGGCCGATGACCTTTGGTTTGGCTTGTTGTGCGATTGAGATGATGTCCATGGGCGGGTCGCGGTACGATCTCGCTCGTTTCGGTGCCGAGGTATTTCGTCCTTCGCCGCGGCAAAGCGATCTGATGATCGTCGCCGGTCGCGTTTCGCAAAAGATGGCTCCAGTGATTCGCCGCTTGTACGAACAGATGCCGGAGCCGAAGTGGGTCATCTCCATGGGCGCGTGTGCGACGTCGGGAGGGGTTTTCAACAATTACGCGCTGTTGCAGGGCGTCAATCAGATCATTCCCGTGGATGTGTACGTTCCTGGTTGTCCGCCCCGTCCGGAACAACTGCTTTATGCCATCACCCTGCTTCAGGAAAAGATCCAGGCAAGTCGCGGCAGCGTGCGACAAGCACTGAATCTGAGGTAACACGGTGTTCCGTTTTGGTTCGGCAGATCATAAAGATCTGAATTTCGAGCTAAAGAAATTTCAGTTCCTTCCGATAAGGGAGGAAGCTGGATTGCTAATAACCACGTATCGCAAGAGATTCTGCTAGACAGGCGCGTGATCTGCGGTACACTTTTCAGGATTTCCTAATGATTAGCGAGTCTCTCGTCAGCTCGCAAGAAGGTTTGAAGGATTTATCAGTGGAGGATTGTCGAATGTCTTATCGCCCGTTTCGCAAATTCAGCCGGTTTTTGCTGGCTGCGTGTGCGGTCAGCCTAGGCTCTGCGAGCCTGTATGCGCAGGATGCATCCAGCACCAGTGCGCCGGCCGCACCCCCGAGCACCCCGCCCCCGGCCAGCACTTCTGCCGCCTATAACGGACCCAATCCTTCCCGATTCGATATCTTTCTTGGATATTCCTACTTCGGGGCACACGGCCAGATAAAGCCGGCCGGCATCGCCTACTCTTCGGTTGACAAGGGCGCGGTGATCAGCGCTGCATACTACTTCAGCAAGTACGTCGGTGCGGAAGTGGAAGGCTTTGCGAATCCCGATGGCGTAAACGATGGCGCTTATTCCGGTTCCGCCGGACCTATCTTCCGGGCACCGTTGCAGAACTTCACGCTGTTCGCCCACGGCCTGGTTGGCGGCATCCGCCTCGGCGGCCCGAACAGCGAACTGCCCGGCTCACTTGAGCATGAGCCCTACACCTGGGGCACCACCGTTACTGCGGGCGGCGGCATGGACTACAACCTGCCCTTCGCCGGTGGCCTGTTCGGCCTGCGCATCTTTGAGGCGGATTACCGTTATATTCACACCGATTTCGGCCCGTCGACGACCGTTCCCACCGGCGGCGTACTCGGCGGCCGTGCCAACCTCAGTGCCGCAGAACTCAGCGCCGGCATCTTGATGCATTTCGGCCACATCATTCCTCCACCGCCGATCACCTTTGCCTGCGCTATCACGGCGCCGGCTGCCGGTGCGACGATCTTCCCGGGTGATCCCCTCGAGATCACCGGTACGGCAACCAACATCAACCCCAAGCGGCCGGTTACCTATAGCTGGACGTCTGACGCAGGTCCGATTCCCAGCACCTCGAATGTTGCCGCAGTGGATACCAAGAGCATGAATCCCGGCAGCTACACGGTCAAGGGACACGTCATGCAGGGTAAGAAGCCGGGCGAGTTTGCGGACTGCACGGTTCCTTTCACCCTTGCACAGTTCCAGCCGCCCACGATCACCTGCTCGGCAAACCCATCCTCTGTGACTCCCGGTCAATCTTCCACGATCACCTCGAACGGGGTAAGCCCACAGAATCGTCCACTTACTTACAGCTATAGCGCCACAGCCGGCTCTATCAGCGGTAATACCGCGACGGCGACCCTCGACACCACTGGTGTTGCTCCAGGTACAGTGACTGTGACCTGCAACGTCGTGGATGACAAGGGCCAAACAGCATCGACCACCACTTCGGTTACGGTTGCTGCTCCTGCACCTCCGCCTCAGGTCCAGACCCAGGCACTTTGCACGATCTCCTTCGATCGCGACGCAAAACGTCCGACTCGTGTGGACAACGAAGCGAAGGCTTGCCTGGATGATATCTCGCTCGCCATGCAGCGTGACCCCGGTGCCAAACTTGGCGTCGTCGGCAACTCTGCAACGGATGAAAGAATGGCCAAGACCCGCGCTGCGGAACGGGCTGTGAACGAGAAGGCATACCTGGTCAATGACAAGGGCATCGATGCTTCACGCATCCTGGTCTTCACTGGCGCAGGCGGCACAAAGACGGACAGCAACACGCTGATCCCGACGGGCGCAGCAACTCCGGACATGTCGGCGGACACCCCGGTGGACGAATCGGCTGTAAAGGCGCAACCGCGGAACGCTCCTGCTCGGGGCCACCGTGCACGGCGTCATCACAGCAAAAAGTAACTTAACCTACACCGAAACGGCTGGCCAGTGTCTGGCCAGCCGTTTTCCTTTGCTGCCCTTTCTCGTGCGCCCCTCGCGAAACTTTAGCGACACTGCTGCCAGGTAGACCAACCCCCATCACCTTTGACAGAATGGACCAGCGCCGACGAGCCCAACTGCTCGATCCCGTACCTTTTTTTGGAGCCATCATGAACACCGTAAGGATCGCAAACAAGCAGCTAGGACCCGGACAGCCTTGCTACGTCATCGCCGAAATCGGCATCAACCATAACGGTGACATCGATTTAGCCAAGCGCCTGATTTCCGTTGCGGTAGCTGCCGGTTGCGACGCGGTTAAGTTTCAAAAGCGTACCGTTGACATTGTGTACACAGAGAAGGAGCTCGCTCAGCCGCGCCCTAACCCTTTCGGCGAAACCAACGGCGACCTGAAGCGTGGTTTGGAGTTTACGAAAGAGGACTACGAGGAGGTCAGCACCTTCTGCAAGCAGGTAAAGATCGACTGGTTCGTTTCTCCATGGGATGAGGCCTCTGTCGATTTTGTCGAGCAGTTCAATCCGCCGGTCTACAAAATTGCCTCCGCCTCGCTCACGGATGACAGCCTTTTGCGGCACATCCGCCAGACTGGAAGACCTGTCATCGCCTCCACCGGCATGAGCACCTACGAAGAAATCGATCATGCCGTCGAGGTACTTGGAAAGCAAAACCTCATCCTGATGCACACCACCTCCACGTATCCTGCGAAATATGAGCAGCTGAACCTGCGTGCGATTCCGACCATGATTGAGCGATATGATCTGCCGGTCGGCTACTCAGGTCACGAAACCGGTATTCCCACCTCGGTAGCCGCGGCTGTGCTCGGCGCGTGCTGTGTGGAACGTCACATCACGATGGATCGCGCGATGTGGGGATCAGATCAAGCCGCTTCATTGGAGCCGAACGGGATTTCCCGTCTGGTGCGGGACATCCGCCTCTGTGAGCAGTCGATGGGAGATGGGATTAAGCGCGTGTACGAGGAAGAGATTCCTGTGATGCGCAAGCTGCGTAGGGTCGGAGCTGCCGTTTAATCATGGCGCTCTCCCCGGAACAGCTGGCCAACAGCTTGCGAACGCTCCAGGCTGTCGCCTTCGATGTCGATGGGGTTCTTACCGACGGTATGCTCGGTTGGTCTTCTATCTCCGGGGAAGAGATCAAGCGTTTTTCGTTCACCGACATCATGGGGATATCGCTGCTGCGACGCCTCGGTCTCAAACTGGCCTTGATCTCGGGTGAGGCTTCCCCACTCGTTGATCGTTATGCCGCCAAGATGCACCTCCACCATGTGACCAAAGGCACCCGGGATAAGGCGGGTGCTTTTGGTGAGTTCACGGACAAGTTTGCCCTTCCGTTGCAGCACACCTGCTTTTTCGGGGACGACGTGAACGATCTTCCTGCTATGGAGATCGCCGGCCTGTGCGCTTGCCCTGCGAACGCCGCTGCAGAAGTGCGCGGCTTTGTCGCGGAGCACGGCTTTGTGAGCGCACATGATGGCGGGATTGGGGCCGTGCGGGAATTTACCGACGCCCTGCTTCAAGCACGCAACCTACGGGGCCAGGACGTCTTCTTAATACGCCCGCCCGAGTAACCCAGCCCATGCACCCTCAGGATTCGATGATCAAGCTTTCCGATTACGTTTTGAAGTTCATTGCCGATTTCGGGATCAAAAACTGCTTTCTTGTCACCGGTGGCGGTGCCATGCACCTTAACCAGTCCCTTGCCAAGGAAACGCGTATCGCCGCGATTTGTAATTCGCACGAGCAAGCCTCGGCGATCTGCGCGGAAGGGTATGCGAAAGCCACCAATGCGCTCGGCTTTTGCATGGTCACCACCGGTCCCGGTGGCACAAACGCTGTCACCGGCGTCACCGGCGCCTGGCTCGATTCAACGCCCGTGCTTTTTGTCTCCGGCCAGGTTAAACGGCCTGACCGCATGTTTGATGCGGTGTCCGGCAAGCCGCTCGGCATGCGCCAACTTGGCGTGCAGGAGGTCGACATCTGCTCGATCGTGCGCCCGATCACGAAGTATGCCGAAACGGTTCTCGAGCCCACCGACATCCGTTACCACCTTGAGAAGGCCGTTTATCTAGCCCTGAACGGCCGTCCTGGCCCTGTGTGGATTGACATTCCGCTCGACGTGCAAGCTTCACCAATCGACGAAACGCAACTCCGCGGCTTTGATTCCCATGAATACTCGCAAGACACCTCCATCACCGGCACATCCAATGTGCCGTACGAGGTCAAGAAAGTCATTGAAGCGTTCAACGCTTGCGAGCGGCCTTTGTTGTTTGCCGGTAACGGCATTCGGCTTGCCCATGCGGAAGCGGA
Source organism: uncultured Acidobacteriaceae bacterium (assembly GCA_964246645.1). Classification (GTDB taxonomy): domain Bacteria; phylum Acidobacteriota; class Terriglobia; order Terriglobales; family Acidobacteriaceae; genus Granulicella. Next base: position 18,885 of record CAXTRN010000025.1, on the reverse strand, counting down.
GTTTGAAGAGTTGCGCAAACGCCTCGGGGTGCCGACCGTGGCAACCTGGTGCGCCGCCGATCTTGTGCCTTCCAATGAGGCGACCTATGTTGGCCGCCCCGGGTCGGTGGCGGCGAGGGGAGCTAACTTTGCGCTGCAGAACTGCGATTTTCTGCTTGCCATCGGGGTTCGGCTCGACTTCGCGATCACGGGCTACGCGCCCCAGAACCTCGCCCGCGAGGCGCACAAGGTTGCTGTCGATATCGACGGCGCGGAGCTTGGCAAGCTGCATCCCTATCTGCAGCAACCGGTTTGCGCCGACGCCAAAGCTTTCCTTACCGAATTGCTCAAGTACAAAGATCACCTCAAACCGCGTGAGCTTACGCCATGGCTGGCCCGCTGCACCGACTGGAAGACGCGTTATCCCGTCGTGACTGATGAACACCGCAAACCTGAAGGACGAGTTTCCATCTTCAACCTGGCAGAAATGCTCGGCACCGAGGCGAAGCCCGAAGATCGCCTGGTGGTCGGCAGTTCCGGCTCTGCCATTGAGATTTATCTGCTCGCCTGCCCCACGCTGCATTCCCAGCGCCTATACCATACGGCCGGGCTTGGCTCCATGGGATACGCCATTCCCACGGCGATTGCCGTGTCGATCGCCAATCCGGGCCGAGAAGTCATCGCCGTCGACGGTGACGGCGGCTTCATGTTCAACATCCAGGAGCTCGAAACCATCAGCCGCCTCAAGCTGCCGATCAAGTTTTTCGTTCTGAATAACGACGGCTACTCGTCGATTCGCGCATCGCAGACGGCGTATTTCAAGCAACCCACTATCGGCGCCGACCGAAACACCGGTCTCACGATCCCCGACCTTTCCGATGTCGGCCAAGCCTTTAAGCTCAACACCTATGTGATCCACGATCAAACAAACCTGCGCGAACAAGTTCGCCATGTTCTCGACATGGACGGCCCCGTGCTTTGTGACGTGCATGTGCTTCCCGACGAGGTCCGCGCCCCCCGCCTGCAGTCCTATCAAAAATCGGACGGCAGCTTTGTTTCTAAACCGCTTGAAGACCTTTTCCCCTTCCTTCCTCGTGAAGAGTTCCTCGCGAACATGATCGTGAAGCCGCTGCCGGAATAAGGCGAGAGCGATCCACCGCTACACAATGCACTTCCAACCGCGAAGGTTTGACCACTCCGCGTTTTTCGAAACGATAGAAACATGCTGCCCCCGAGTGACTCAGAACTCGTTCAGATCGTTGATGCGGCTCTCGCGGATGCGACGTTGCGGGCTCGCCGGTCCGATGGAAGCTCCTGGCTCGCCTGTCATGCGGGATGCACGCCCTGCTGCCACGGGGTATTTCGCATCGCCGCGCTTGATGCGGAGCGGCTCCGTTCTGCCATCGATGTTCTGTCCAGAACGGATGGAGCCAGAGCCTCACGCATCCAAAACCGTGCCCAGTACCTCGTCAATCTGCTTTACTCGCACTTTCCCGGCGACGGCGGCACGGGCGCGCTTGCCCCCGAAGGAGAGCCGAACAGTGCCTGGGAAACTTTTGCGGATCTACCTGAAGCCGATGGCCCCTGTCCCGTGCTCGATCCGGCTACAGGAACATGCGACCTATACGCCGCCCGGCCACTCACCTGCCGCATCTTCGGGCCTCCGGTGCAGAATGAGGACGGCATCGGCGTCTGCGAACTCTGCTATGTAGGCGCGAGCGAGGCCGATGTCCTTCATGGCGAGATGCGTTTAGAGCACCAGGCCGTCGAGGCTGCGCTGGAGCGCGATTGCGCTCCAGGCGAAACGATTATCGCCTGGGCGGTCCTTCGCGCACCGATCACCACGACTCCCAACGCCGATTCGCGGTGATCGTGACGATCGTGAGGACCAAAGTGCGCATCCTGCAGTTGCCTATCTTATGGAACAGCTGACGGGTTGCCCACAGGCGACCTGCGATACTGAAGCTGCATGCCGGACAGTGAGATCATTGCCGACCTTCAGGACGACGCACATGCCGCTGCCTTCCTGTCTGCATCGCTGCCGGTAGTTCCCATTCCCCAAGACCCCTTTCTTCCGCGCAGAACCTTGCAGCGGCTCGTAAACCTCTTTACCGGCCGCCAGTTTGTCCGTTATCTTCTGGTTGGCGGCTTCAACACGCTTTTCGGCTACACCACCTTTGCGGTAACGCTGATGCTGCTCAGCAAGGCTATTTCGCCGCGATTCCTTTATCTTTCTGCGCCACTGGCCTCGGTTCTTTGCACGCCGCTCAACATCACGGTTGCCTATGTTGGTTACAAGCTTTTTGTCTTCAAGACACAGGGAAATCACCTTGTGGAATGGCTGAAGTGCTTCGCTGTATACGGATCAGGCATGATCCCCGGTCTGGTCGCCCTTGGCGCCCTCACACGACTGTTCCAGCGAGAACTGCACCAGCACGCGACGCCGTTACGCGCTGACCTGCGACAGGTTGAAGCCCACCTGCACGGACCGGCGCTGACGGTGGTGCAGCACGTGGCGCACGGCAGAAGTCTGGCCGGCAACCTTGCTGGGGCCATCGTCATGGGCATTTCTACGATCTACAGCTTTGTCGGTCACAAAAAGGTGACCTTTCGTGCGAAACAGACATGATCTCCACTCCTGCATGCCTTATCGGCCAAACTTTGAAAAACTTTAGCACCTAATTTGCAGGAGTACGTTTCGAGTGACTCGCAAGACCATCTCCATCATCACGCCTTGTTATAACGAGGAAGCCAACGTCCTCAACCTGTACAACCAGGTACGCGCAGTGATGGTCGGCATCGGCCGCTACGAGTATGAGCACATCTTCATCGACAACCATTCACGCGATAACACCGTGGCGATCTTGAAGCTGATTGCGTCGGAAGACCCGAATGTGAAGGTGATCGTCAATGCCCGCAATTTCGGGCACATTCGTTCGCCCATCCACGCTCTCATGCAGGCGCGGGGCGACGCCATGCTCGGCATCGTGGCTGACCTGCAGGACCCTCCACCGATGATTGCGGACATGATTGCCGCCTGGGAACAGGGTGCCTATTGCGTGCTCGGCATCAAGCGCACCAGTGAGGAAAGTTCAGTGATGTTTTGGGCGCGGAAGCAGTACTACCGGCTTGCCGAGCGGCTGTCCTCCATCGACACCATTCAGAACTACACCGGCTTTGGGCTTTATGATCGCAAGGTGGTGGAGCTTGTCCGCCAGTTCGACGATCCGTACCCCTATTTCCGCGGCATGGTCGCCGAAATCGGTTTGCCCACGGTGAAGCTGCTCTACGATCAGCCGTCCCGCAAATTCGGTGTCACCAAGAACAACTGGTACACGCTGTATGACATCGGCATGCTGGGCATCATCAATCACTCCAGAGTGCCGTTGCGGCTGGCTACCTTTGCGGGCTTCGGCGGCGCAGTTCTCGCCTTTTTGATTGCTCTTGTATACCTTCTGCTGAAGCTGATCTTCTGGAATACCTTTGTGGTCGGTGTTGCGCCGATGATCATCGGCCTGTTTCTTGTGCAATCCCTCATGCTGGTTTTTCTTGGGGTCATGGGCGAATACGTCGGCGCCATCTATACTCAAGTGCAAAAACGACCCTATGCCGTCGAACTGGACCGAGTGAATTTCGATAAGCCTTTCAGCTATCCGCGAGCTGCACCGGTCATCCTCCATGGGCTCACGGCCGGCAACCCGCTCGCGATGCCCATCCCC
>CAXTRN010000025.1:0-15087 GCA_964246645.1 uncultured Acidobacteriaceae bacterium | reverse complement strand
ACCGGTCATCCTCCATGGGCTCACGGCCGGCAACCCGCTCGCGATGCCCATCCCCGGTGCCCAAGCCGCACCCTCGCCCTCCTAGTTACTTGTTCTTGGCTACTTGTTCTTGGTTTGTTATCCCCGCAAGGGATCTGCGTTGCTCTTTAGTTGCTGTCCGCTCTCGATTCAGGCATTTCCCTATGACCATCACTCCTCCCAAACCCGCCAGTCTTTCCTTCAATGAACTGCAATCCAGCGAAGATGCCGCCGCCTTTCGCACCCTCAATGAGGAGTGGATATCGCGTTACTTTGTCCTGGAAGCGAAAGATCATGAGCAACTGAGCCATCCGCAAGCCATTTTGCAGCGCGGCGGTCACATCTACCTGGCCGAAGTCGAGGGAAAGATCGTCGGCTGTGTCGCCCTGATCCCCATGGGCAACGGCGTCTACGAGCTCTCGAAGATGGCCGTTTCTCCGGAGCGCCGGGGTTTCGGACTCGGCCGGCGCGTCCTTCAGCACGCCATCGCGGAAGCCCGGCGCTTGGGGGCCACCTCGCTCTTTCTAGGCAGCAACACCAGGCTGGAAAGCGCCGTAAAGCTTTATGAGTCTGAAGGCTTTCAGCACGTCGCTCAGGACAAAATTCCCAAGCTCGCCTACACCCGTGCCAACGTGTTCATGACGCTCGACCTCGCACACAATCGCGTCGCATACTCAGCAACGATCTCGCCCGGAGCTCCACCCTTTATGATTGATCTCGTCCGCAAGCAACTCCAGCAGTCTTTGGATATCATGACCTGCGTCCTCAACGACACATCAATCCACAATACCGTCGTAGAAGCCGGCCGCCTGACCGCCGATGCCATGAAAGCCGGCAAAAAACTCATGGTTTGCGGTAACGGCGGTTCTGCCGCCGACGCCCAGCACCTCGTTGCCGAGTTCGTTTCGCGGCTCACCGTGGACCGGCCTGCGTTGCGCGCCATCGCCCTCACGACCGATACCAGCATCCTCACGGCCATCGGCAACGATTACAGCTATGACAACGTCTTCGAACGGCAGGTCGAGGCCCTTGCCAATGCCGGCGATGTGCTGCTTGCAATTTCCACCTCCGGAAATTCAAAAAATTGCACCAAGGCCCTGCAACTCGCCAAAAAAATGGGTGTGCACACCATCGCCTATACCGGCAACCAGGGCGGAGCGATGGCCGCGCTTGCCGACCTGAACGTGATCATCCCTTCGGACACGACGATGAACATCCAGGAATCCCACCTCGCGCTGGAACATATCTTCTGCATGATTGTGGAGCGCTTCTATTTTGGCGAGGATTTTGGCAGCGAGCCGCGGCAACTGGCGGAGTAGGCCTTTCCGTCTCTCCGCGAACGGCAACAGCCCAAAGAGCACACGAAGCGCCGCACGCTTTTGCCCGCCTACGGAAGATTGTGTCTGCCACGACCCGCCGGATGCATGCCGGAGCTCGTCTGGGTTCCCACGATGGCTGCAGCGAAACAGGCTATGCAGGGGCATACTGAATTCCGGTATGCCTTCCAAACCGCTCTTCCCTTCCGATCTCGCCGAAGTCACACAACACGCACAGAAAAGCTTCGTGTCGCTGCGTGGGGCGACGCTTTTCCTCACCGGCGGTACGGGGTTTTTCGGTCACTGGCTGTTGGAATCGCTCTTGTACGCAAATCGGGAGCTCGATCTCCAGGTCAAAGTGACGGTGCTCACGCGCGATGGCGACCGTTTTCGCGCCAAAGCACCGCACATTGTGGCGGACCCTGCCATCACCCTGCTGCAGGGCGATGTGTGCCGTTTTGCGTTCCCCTCTTGGCCGCATACGCACATCCTCCACGCGGCAACTGATTCCGGCAGGCAGCAAAGCCGGCAACCGTCCTATGCGCTCGCTGAAAGCATCCTGGAGGGTACGCGGCGGGTGCTGCAGTTTGCCCGCGTTACCGGTGCTGCGCGCTTTTTGTACATCTCAACCGGCGCGGTCTACGGCCGCTCGACAACTCTGCAGCACACGCCTGAAACCTACCTTGGCGCGCCCGACCCGCTGGCGCTAGCAAGCTCGTATGACGAGGCGAAACGCATGGCGGAGCACCTGTGCGTCGCCTACGCGCACGGCACAGCGCTGGAGCCGGTGGTGGCTCGCTGCTTTGCTTTTGTCGGGCCGCACCTGCCGCTCGACGCCCATTTCGCGATCGGCAACTTCATCGGAGCCGCCCTTCGTCACGAACCGATTCACATTCGTGGCGATGGCACACCGCGGCGCTCGTGGCTTTATATGAGCGATCTGGCGGTTTGGCTTTGGACGCTGCTGGCACAGGGCACGCCCAACCGGGCGTACAACGTCGGTTCCGATGAAGGTTATACCATCGCCCAGGCAGCGCAACTCACGGCCGCGACGCTGGGGACGGGAGATGCGGGCGGAAATGCCTTGCCGGTCAAAATCGACGGCATATCGGAGGCTCACGCCCCGCTGAACAGTTACGTGCCCTCGATTGATCGCGTCCGGGAGGAGCTCGGTTTGCGCGTCACCGTGCCTTTGGCGGAGGCTTTGCGGCGAACCGCAATCTGGCACCGTTTGCCGTAGTCCGTCTACCGCGCGAGAGCCTCAGCAGCAGGATCTTCGAGCACGAGCAATCCTGCTTTGGCGTTTGCCACGAACTCTGTGATGACCTGCGCGATAAAGTCGAGCATGGCGGTGGTCAGCCCGGGAAAAGTTCCGACCCAGAAGCTCTGGTTCATTACAAAATCCGTGTTGGTCAGCTCGCCCACCACGCGGTAGTCCCAACCCTCATAGGCCGGCTGACGCAGCAGGTTTCCGGCAAAGATGAGCCGTGTGCCGATCTTGTTCGCTTCAAGGGCGTGGGTCAGCTGGTCGCGTTTGAACGGAGCATCCTCACGCACGCTGATCGGAAAACCGAACCAGCTTGGGTCGGCGCCGGGCGTTGCTTCCGGCAACATCAGCACATCGGCAAGCGACTCAAGCCTGGCGCGCAGGTATCTGAAATTTTCCCGGCGGCGTTCCACGAAATACGGCAGCTTTTCGATCTGGCTGACGCCCAGCGCCGCCTGCATGTCCGTCGCTTTCAGGTTGTAACCCACGTGCGAGTAGGTGTACTTGTGGTCATAGCCGCAAGGCAGCGAGCCGAGCTGCCAATCGAAGCGCTTACCGCACGTATTGTCCACCCCGGGCTCGCACCAGCAATCGCGACCCCAATCACGAAAGCTTTCGATGAGCACCTTGAGCGCCGGCTTGTCGGTAAGCACGGCGCCACCCTCGCCCATGGTGATGTGGTGCGCGGGATAAAAGCTGACCGTGGCAATGTCGCCAAAAGTGCCCACCTTGCGGCCTTTCCAGGTGGAGCCAAGCGCGTCACAGGTGTCTTCAATCAGCCACAGGTCGTACTTCTTGCAAAAAGCCGTGACCGCATCCACATCGAACACATTGCCGAGGGTGTGTGCAATCATGACGGCTTTCGTCTTTTCCGAACGTGCCGCCTCGAGCATGGTCACATCGATCTCGTAGTGCGGCAAGGTGACATCAAGAAACACCGGCACGCAGCGGTTCTGCAAGATCGGGTTCACCGTTGTCGGAAAACCGGCACCGACGGTGATGACCTCGTCCCCGGGCTTGATCTGCCGCACGCCCAGCTTCGGCGAGGTGAGCGCACTGAAGGCCACCAGATTTGCAGAAGAACCTGAGTTGACCAGGCTCGCCGAGCGCACACCCACAAAACGCGCGAGTTTCCGCTCAAAATCCTTCGCCCAACGACCGGTGGTAAACCACCCATCCAGCGCAGATTCCACTACCGCACCGATGTCGTCGGCATCGATGACCTTGCCGGAAACCGGCACCGGTGATTGCCCCGGATAGAACTCCCGCTCGGGAAACTGCTCGGCGTGGAACTCGTGCACAAGGGACAGAATTTGCTGACGAAGCTCTTCGGAGCGCTGGCTCATAGACCTCGTTAGGATAGCAAAGCGCCGGCAGCGCTGCGCTATGATGAAGGCGAACCACTCCTATCCCTCGCACTTACTGCTTGTGTTCCGCGGGCTGGAAGAGGTTCTGAAGGGTTCTGTTCGAGCACATGAAAGCGGTCATTCTCGCCGGCGGTCTCGGCACACGCATCGCGGAGGAGACCAGCCTTCGTCCCAAGCCGATGGTGGAAATCGGCGGTCGCCCTATCCTTTGGCACATCCTGAAGATTTACTCGCAGCATGGCATTAACGACTTCATCGTCTGCTGCGGCTACAAGGGCTACATCATCAAGGAGTTCTTTGCGAACTACTTTTTGCATACTTCGGATGTGACGTTTGACATGACGGCAGGCGGCGTGGAAGGCAGCCGGATGATCGTGCACAACTCCGTCGCCGAGCCTTGGAAGGTGACGCTGGTAGATACCGGCGACGGCACCGGCACCGGCGGACGCCTTCAGCGCGTGCGCCAATATCTCGCTGGGGAAGATCTCTTTTGCATGACCTATGGCGACGGCGTGGCTGATGTCGACATCACCGCATCGATTGCCTTTCACAAGCAACACGGCAAAGCCGTAACCTTGACCAGCGTGCAGCCGGTAGCCCGTTTCGGCGCATTGGGCTTAAAAAACACGGAAATCTACTCCTTTCAGGAAAAGCCCAAAGATGAAGGCGGCTGGATCAACGGCGGCTTTTTCGTGCTCTCCCCCAAAGCCATCGACGCCGTCACCGACGAGGCGCAGATGTTCGAACGCGAACCGATTGAACGGCTCGTCACCCAAGGGGAGGTGCATGCCTTTTTTCACCACGGCTTTTGGCAAGCGATGGACACACTGCGCGACAAGCAGCAGCTCGAAGAACTGTGGAGCAAGGGCAAAGCCCCCTGGAAGACCTGGTGACCCAAGCACGGACTCCGTCATCCAGCATCATCCTGCGTAGGGCGTCGAGCGGCTATGCTGAAGCCATGCCCGAAGCAGCTCCGTTTTCCTGGCGCAACCGCCGTGTCTTTCTCACCGGCCACACCGGCTTCAAAGGGGGCTGGCTCGCCCTTTGGCTGGCCGCCAAAGGTGCGGTGGTGCGCGGCTATGCACTCGACCCCGGCACAACACCCAACCTGTTCGAGGCAGCACGCATCGGCGAGGTCATGGAAGATGTGCGTGGCGACATCCGCGATGGCGTACGCCTCGACCGAGCCTTGATCGACTTCGCGCCGGAAGTGGTCTTCCACATGGCGGCCCAGCCACTGGTACGTGCTTCCTATCTGGATCCGATCGGCACGCTGGAAACCAACGTCATCGGCACGGCCCGCGTGCTCGATGCCGTGCGCCGCAGCGCTTCGGTTCGTGCTGTCGTGAGCGTCACCACGGACAAATGTTACGAAAACAAGGAGTGGCTTTGGGGCTATCGCGAAACCGACCCACTCGGCGGCTACGATCCCTATTCCAGTTCCAAGGCGTGTGCGGAGATCGTTTTGGCCGCCTATCGGCAGAGTTATTTTACGACGGCAAACCCAGGGGAACACCGCTGCGCGCTCGCCACGGCACGTGCGGGCAATGTGCTTGGCGGCGGCGACTGGTCGACAGATCGCCTCATTCCCGATCTGCTGCGCGGCTTTGCAAGAGGCGAGCCTGTGCCGATTCGCCGACCGGAGTCCATTCGGCCATGGCAGCATGTTCTGGAGCCCCTCCACGGCTACCTTTTGCTCGCAGAAAAGCTGCTCGCCGGCAACCCTGCCGATGCGACGGCCTATAACTTCGGCCCAAGCGACGACGATGCGCGCACCGTTCAGTGGATCGTGGAAAAGATGGTTGCGTTCTGGGGCAACAACGCGCAGTGGGTGCTCGACCCCGAGCCCGGCGTGCACGAAGCCGGTTATCTCAAGCTCGACGCCAGCCGCGCGCGCGCCAGGTTAGGGTGGACGCCACGAATGCGTTTAGACGTGGGTCTGGAATGGCTCGTGCGCTGGTACAAGGCACATGCCGCCCATGAAGATATGCAACGCTTCACGCTTGGGCAGATTGCTCAATATGAGGCACTTGCTCCGTTGTCGTAGCCTCGCCGCTTGACAATTTTGATGTAGCAGAACTTTGGCACTGCCGGCTGCCTTGACAGCCGGCAAAGTGCCGAGGTTCTTTCCCGTGCTCAGGGTCACCTCTGCGGGAAGTGGCCACGTACGAGTTCCCTACACAGTACGTGCCGGTCGCTGTTTGGCAGGCGCTTTGGCCGACTCTTCAACGCCGTCGCTGTACACGCGCACGGAGCGCTCCCCCACGATAGCGGTCTCGTGCGTTGTGGCCTCACAGAACGGGTTTTCGATGCTTTCCGTGTCGAGCACCTGCCGCCACGGCGTTTTATTCGGTGGCTCCGGTAAGGTGTATTCCACACCGTTATCGGAAGCGTTGACCAGAATCAAAAAGCTGTCATCGATCACAGGATTTCCATCCTCGTCCATCACGCCCAGCGTTTTGCCGTTAAACATAACGCCAATTGACTTATTGCCGGCATTGCCCCAGACCTCATCGGAAACCTCGTTGCCGTCAGTGCCATACCAGGAAACATCCCGTACGACGGAGCCGCGAATTTGGCGGTCCTGGAAGAACTTGCGCCGATGCAGGTTTGGATGATCCTTGCGCAGCTGAATCAGCCTGGACGTGAACTCCAACAAGCGTTTGCGCGGCGCATCTAGCTGCCAGTCATACCAGGTCAGCTCGTCATCCTGGCAGTAACAATTGTTATTGCCCCGCTGTGAACGCGCGAACTCGTCGCCGCCGGTCAGCATCGGCACGCCCTGGCTTAGCATCAACGTGGTCAGGAAGTTTCGGGTCTGCTTTTCGCGCTCGCGATTGATGGTTTCATCATCGGTCGGTCCTTCGGCCCCCATATTCCAACTGTCGTTGTCGTTGGCGCCGTCGGTGTTGTTGTCGCCGTTGGCTTCATTGTGCTTTTCGTTGTAGCTGACGAGATCACACAGCGTAAAACCGTCATGCGCCGTGATGAAGTTGATTGATGCGGAAGGCGCGCGTCCATCGCTCTTGTACAAGTCGCTCGATCCGGTAATGCGATACGCGAAAGCAGAAAGCTGGCCCGCATCGCCCTTCCAGAAGCGTCGCATGGTGTCCCGGTATTTGCCGTTCCACTCCGCCCACAGGATCGGGAAATTACCCACCTGATAGCCCCCGTCACCAACGTCCCACGGCTCAGCGATCAGCTTCACGTCGGCAAGAATGGGATCCTGGTGAATGGTATCGAAGAACGCACCAAGCTTGTTTACATCGTGTAACTCGCGTGCCAACGTGGAGGCGAGATCGAAACGAAAGCCGTCCACATGCATCTCCGTAACCCAATACCGCAGGCTGTCCATCAACAACTTCAAGACCTGGGGATGGTACACATTGAGCGTATTGCCTGTGCCGGTGTAGTCCATGTAATGGCGCGCATTGTCCTGCACAGTGCGGTAATAGGTTGTGTTGTCGACGCCTTTCATTGAAAGCATCGGCCCTTTTTCATTGCCTTCGCAGGTGTGGTTGTACACAACGTCGAGAATCACCTCGATGCCGGCTTTGTGAAGACTGCGCACCATCTCCTTGAACTCAAAAACCTGCTGTCCGGCATCCCCCATCGAGGCATAGCGCGGCATGGGCGCAAAGTATCCAAGCGTGTTGTAGCCCCAATAATCGCGCAGGTCGCGATCGCTCAAATGACCCTCGTCGATGAAGTGGTGTACGGGCAACAGTTCAACGGCCGTGATGCCGAGCTTCTGCAGATACTCGATGCTTGCTTTGTGGCCCATGCCCGCATAGGTGCCGCGCATGCCTTCCGGTACATCCGGATTGCGCTTGGAAAATCCCTTGACGTGCACCTCGTAAATCACAGAATCCGCGATCGGCGTTTCTGGCCGGGTATCCCCTTCCCAATCGAACTCCGTCGAGTCCACGACGACACACTTGGGCACAAATTTCGCGTCGTCCTGGTCATCTTTTTTCAGGTCATCGCCTGAAAGCACGTCATAGGGATAAATGGGTCCGAGAGGATCGGGCAGGGTGGGCCTGGACTCGTCCGGGTACTGTCCGGTAATGGCTTTAGCATACGGATCGATCAGCAGCTTCGCGGCATTGAAGCGCAAACCCCGCTCCGGCTCCCACGGGCCTTCCACGCGGTAGCCGTACCGCTGTCCGGGCTTGATCTCGCGCACCAGGCCGTGCCAGACAAAGGCTGTGAGCTCGCGCAGTTGCACACAGTCCACCTGCTCACCTTTTTCGTCGAAAAGACAGACATGGACGGCAGTCGCGTTTTCTGAGTACAAGGCGAAATTGGTTCCAAGCGAGGTCGGTGTGGCTCCTAATGGGTAGGGTTTGCCGGGCAAAAGTGTGCGATGCATCTAGTCTCTTTCTTGGCGCCAGCGGTCACGTGCGCTGGAAGTGTTGCCGATGAAATGTCCGATTACCCTTGTAGATGCTACGGGGTCGCGCGGCGCTGCTTTGCCCGCCGGACCGCTCTCGCGAAGAGCCGATCTACTGTTCCACAAGAAGAGCCGATCTACTGTTCCACAATCAGCGTGACCTTGGCCGTGTGCGTCACCACCGACCCCAGCAAGTCAGTGGACGTGCCGGTGATGACGAGCGGAAAACTCGTGGCGGTCAGGCCTCCTGCGCCTTCCCCGGTAGTCCGCGCTCCGCAGCCGCATACCGTCACGCTCAGCGCAGTCACGCTCAGGGCCAGGGTCCAAAACAGCCTGCGACGCTTGCGCACGGCAAAGCCGCAACCGGTGATGAGCAAGACGCATGCCCACACAGGACTGCTGCGTTTCTGTCCTGCCGGTTGCAGCAGCCCCTGCGCCGCCGGGGTTTGTATTGTCATGGTGACCAGGGCCGTGCTCGCGCCGGGGATGACCGGCACGGGCGAGAAGTTCGCGACCGCACCGTGCGGCAACCCTGTCGCGCTCAACACCACAGCGCCGGTAAAGGGCGCCGGTTGCGCGCTGACGAGAAACGTGTACACAGCCGTGTTTCCCGCCGGCACCGTTACACTTGCGGAACCGGACAGGCTTAAGCCGAAGTCCGGCAGGGGCGCAATCTGGGCGAGCGTCACCGAAGACGCACTGCCGATGAAGTTTGTATCGCCGCCGTAGCGTGCGCTCAGGTTGCTCGTGCCCGCCGGGGGGGCGACGTAAACAGCCGACACGCTGCCATGGACAAGCGTTCCGGTTGCTACCACCGTCGCGCCGTCCAAGAACTGAACCGTTCCCGTGGGGCTGCCGCTCGTGACGGATGCCACATTGGCCGTGAGGCGCAGCGGTAGCCCCACATAGCTTTGAGCGATCGCCCCCAGGGTTATCGTGCTGCCTGCAGGCACGATCTGCAAAGAGCCCGGCGGTGCGGTGCCGTCGAGTACGTAATTGCTGCTTTTCACTCCCGCCAGCGCCGAAGCCGTGATGGGGTAGGAACCAACGGGCGACTGTGCCGTCGCAGCCGTGGTGAACAGAACCGTCACTTCGCCGCTGTCCTGCGGCAAAACGCCTTGGACATCCCCCGAAAGGCTCGGCATGGGCGTGCCATAGATCGCGCGTACATTCGGCGCGGTCGCCACGACCGGTGCCGGAAGAACCTGCAGCGTGCTTGCGCCGGCCGTTGCTGCACGGTTGAGGCCGTCGCCGGCGTAAAGCAAGGAAAGGCTATGTGCCCCGGCCCCGAGCGCAGGCAAGGTGACCGTACCCGCGCCGTTCGCAAGAGACACGGTGGAAAGCACGGTGCTGCCCTCGGCAACCGACAGCACGCCGTGCGCCGTCCCCACCGGTCCGTTCACAGTGGCTGCCAAACGCACCTGCCCATAGGTCTGGGCCGTCACCCAGCCTTCAGAGATTACCGATGCGGCGCGGATCGCAGCCAGGGCTGCCGGACGAAACAATGTTGCATCGCCGGTCAGTAAGCGGACGGTGCCGTTCAGCGTTTCCGCAACGGCTGGAAAGCCGAACGACGAAACCGCGACCGCCCGAGGGGCGCGCAAAGCCGCTTGTGCCCCGAGGGCGGCATCCCCGCCCACGCCTTCTGTCCCGCTGCCCAGCAACGTGGCGATCGTTCCACCACCGCTCACGGTGCGGACGCGCTGATTGTCCGCATCGGCGATCAGCAGCACCCCGGAGGGCTCCCAGGCGAGCCCTCGCGGACTGGACAGTGCGGCGGCACTGGCCAGTCCGCCGTCCCCGGCAAAGCCGCGCAACCCGGTGCCGGCATAGGTGCTGATCGCGCCGTTCGCGGCCACCAGCCTCACACGCTGGTTGTGCGTATCGGCAATGAAGAGGCGACCATCGGGTGCGGCCGCGAGCCCGCTGGGGGAATCCAGTTCAGCCCCGGTGGCAGGGCCTCCGTCACCGGTAAACCCTTGCACGCCTGTCCCGGCTACGGTCGTGATGATTCCGTTGCTGATCCGGCGTACCCGGTGATCTGCGGTATCGGCCACCAACAGCGCGCCGCCGGGATCGAGCGTGAGCGCCGTCGGGGAACGCAGCTGCGCGCCGGTGGCGGCACCGCCATCGCCCCCAGAACTGCTTACACCCGCTCCGGCAATACCCGTTCCGGCGAAGGTCGTGATCATTCCTGCGCGGATCGTCCGGATGCGTGCGTTGCCTGTGTCTGCGACGTAGATCGTGCCATCGCCGCCGACAGCGATACCCTGGGGAGCATTCAGTTCAGCTGCGATCGCCGGTCCGCCATCGCCGCCGAACCCTTGCGTTCCCGTGCCTGCGATCACCACGAGCGTGCCCGCCAGGGTGGCCTCAAGCACCTGATGGCGGCCGGCATCGGCGATCAGCAAGTTGCCGTCCGCATCAAAGGCGATTGCCGCCGGCAGGAGCAGGGCGCCGCCGGCCTGGGCGTGAGCCCAGCCCGGCAGAGCGGAAACAAGCAGCAGCAAGGCTGCCGCGCGCAAACGCAAGCCGCTGCGCATCACGCAGGCAAACGGCTGTCCCTTGCGCAAGCCACCCCCTCCAACAGAAGACCCATGGGCACCGGTCGCGTCGCTAGCGCCTCGTACCGATGCGAGCCCCCATCTTACCGCGGTGAAAGCAGCCCTTCGAGATGCAGGGCCTGCCACAAACGGGGGATCTCAAGCTCAGCTCGGGTGACACGCGTCAGCATTGCAGAGGCGCTGGAAGGGCGTCGAATGGCAAAGAAAGTCTTTTCCTGGCAAGTACCTTTGGCCACAGCGGCTACCATCGGACAAGGTCACCTATGCAGTTTCATACCGAGTTTCTACTTTCCGCTACAAGCGCCGACCACTTTCCGAACGCCACACGCACAGGCGACGCCCCGGAGATCGCCTTTCTGGGTCGCTCCAATGTCGGGAAATCCTCGCTGATCAACAAGCTGCTCGGCTCCAAAGAGGCCAAAGTCTCTTCCACGCCCGGCCGCACCCGCGCCATCAATTTTTTTGCGCTGCACGAGGGCACTGCCCACAAATTCAGACAGCAACCCACGCTCATCTTTGCCGACCTGCCCGGGTACGGTTATGCGAAAATTTCGAAATCCATTTCAGCCGAATGGCCAAGCTTCATCGAGCCGTACCTCGCGGCGCGGGAGCAGCTCGCGCTGTGCATTTGCCTTGTCGATTCCAACATCCCGCCGCAAGAAAGCGACACGATGCTCATCACGGCCCTGCGGGCGATGCAGCGGCCGCACCTGGTCGTTGCGACAAAAACAGACAAGCTTTCGGGCAACACCCTGGCAAAATCCTTAGCCGCGCTTAAAAAAGCACATGGCGAAGACCGCATCCTGCCGGTGTCATCGAAGACAGAAAACGGGGTGAAGCCGTTGTGGCCGGAGATTCTCAATGTGGCAAGCTGACGCTGAGCAGTTATATATCAGTCCTTCTAAAACAGAAGGACCTCGGTATCTCAAAAGAGCCAGCACTCTTTGAGAAACCGAGGTCTTCACTTTTCTTCGCTGCCTGGATGGCCAGGACGAAGTAGTCGAAGCTACTCGCCGTAGTATTCCAGGCCAAGATGCGTGATTAAGTCCTCGCCCATGATGTGGCGAAGCGTATTTTTTAACTTCATGGACTGAATGAACAGGTCGTGCTCGGGGTAAACACCCGGAGCCGAATCGGGCGCCTTGAAATAAAAACTCAGCCATTCCTGAATGCCAAGCCCACGCAAACTCGGTGTACGGGCGGCAAGGTCCTGGAAGAGGCAAAGATCAAGGGCCAGGGGAGCCGCAAGAATGGAGTCGCGACAAAGGAAGTCGACCTTCAGCTGCATCGGATAGCCGAGCCAACCGAAGATATCGATATTGTCCCAACCTTCCTTGTTGTCTCCACGCGGCGGATAATAGTTAATCCGTACCTTGTGGTAGATATCGCCGTAAAGATCCGGGTTCTTCGCGGGCTGGAAGATGTGTTCAAGCACGCCGAGCTTCGATTCTTCTTTAGTTTTGAAGCTTTCCGGGTCATCCAGCACTTCGCCGTCGCGATTGCCGAGAATATTTGTGGAATACCAGCCGCTCACGCCGAGTTGCCGCGTTTTAAAGGCAGGAGCCAGCACGGTTTTGATGAAGGTTTGACCGGTCTTGAAATCTTTGCCGCAGATAGGGGCGTTCATCTTTTTCGATAACTCCTGCAAGGCAGGGATATCGACTGTAAGATTCGGCGCGCCGTTCGCGAAAGGGATACCTTCTTTCAGCGCAGCCCAGGCGTAAAGCATCGAGGGCGAGATACTGGGGTCGTCCGCGACTAGCCCTTTCTCGAAGGCTTCAAGCGTCTGGTGCACCGCTGTTTGTTGCAGGAAGATTTCCGTTGAGCCGCACCAGATCATCACCTGGCGATCGGTCCTGGTTTTAAATTCTGCAATGTCGTTGCGAATCTGGTTGGCAAGATCGCATTTATTCTTACCGACTTTGGTCTTTTTGCCTTCAAGACGCTTGACATAGTGCTGATTGAAGGCCGCGGGCAAGGGCTCAATCCCCTCTAAGAACGGCTTCATGGAATCAAGCTGATCGCGGTCCAGCACGTTCGCAGTTTTTGCGGCGTCGTAGAGGTTGCCGCCGAAGATATCCCAGCCGGTGAAGACGAGGTCCTGCAACGGCGCGAGCGGAACGAAGTCTTTGATCAGTGGTGTGCGGTCATCGGTGCGCTTGCCGAGCCGGATGGTGCCCATTTGCGACATGGAGCCGATGGGCTTGGAAAAGCCGCGGCGAACCGCTTCCACGCCGGCGATGAGGGTGGTGGCCACAGCACCCATGCCGGGAATCATGATGCCGAGTTTTCCCGTATGGGGCGTGATGCTCGCCGCGGACGGTTGCGCCGCGGGCTGTTGTTGGGCCGCGGGCGCTTGCTGCAATGCTGAGGGCTGCGGAGCAGACGGTTGCTGCGCGGCGTCGGGTGTGGACATGCTATTGCTTACCCTTCTGAAAACAAATCTCCGTATTGGCGGACAGGTTAGTATCGCCTACGCTCTTTAAGCCACGCAACCATGGTTCTCGCCCCGCTCGCGGGTTTACGCAGCGGTTGTGCCGGTGCGGTTCTTCCAGTGCGTCCAAACAAACCAGGCAACACCAAGCACGAGCACAAGTTCCACGCCAAGATGGAAACGCTGGAAGATGGCTTTGAATCGTGGATCGGTTTGGAAACGGCTGCCAAGCTTCATGCCCACATACGCCAGCACGTAGCACCACGGCCACGAACCCAGAAAGGTGTACAGATGAAAGCGGAACTGGTTCATCTTCGCGATGCCAGCTGGAAAAGCGATAAAGGTTCGGACGATCGGCAACATGCGGCCGACCAGAACAGTGATGGAGCCGAACTTCGCGAAAAAGTGGTCTGCAAGATCGAGATCGCGTTTGCTCAGCAAAAGGTAACGGCCATAGCGCTCCACCATCGGCCGGCCTCCGCGGGCGCCCACCCAGTACGCCGGAATCGATCCCAGATTCGACGCGAGCGAGGCAAGGGTTGCGAGCAGGATCAGCTGCGCCTGCGAATGGGCCAGCGCGAAGCCCGCAAAGGGCATAATGACCTCAGACGGAATCGGAATGCAGGCAGACTGGATGGCCATGAGCAACACCACACCGGTGTAGCCCCCGGCGGCGATCGCAGCGGAAAGAAGAGCGACTAACTTTTCGGACATGCAAATCAAGTATAACGAGGGCTCCCGATGAGCGGAGTTCCAGGCGCGCTCCCCACGCAGGTCCAGTAGAATGGAACCATGTCAGACGCTGCCGTGCTCACAATTCCCGCCCCTGCCGCCATCGCCGAAGGCACAACGCCTGCGCGCCCCGTCGCGAACCCGTCCGGCCAGCCGGCAACCCATGGCGGCGTGCCGGCGCGGCGGCAGATTGTGTGTTTCACGTTTTATCGCGTGCTGCCGGAGTGGCGTCGCCTGCCGGCGGAGCAGAAAGCTGCGCAAAAAGCTGCCTTCGTCGAAGTATTGCAACGCTGGAACCGCGCCAACGAGTTCCTTTCCATGAGCTATTCCACAACCGGCGCGCGCGGGGACTGCGATTTCTGCATCTGGTCGATCGGCTATTCGCTTGAAGAGATGAACCGGATGCGCTCGGAGCTGATGGCTTCGCCGATGGGCGGGTACCTGGAAACGCCGCACAATTTCCTTTCAATGACCAAGCGCTCGACGTATCAGATCGACCGCGAAGATGAGTCGGAGGGCGAAGGACGCGGCGCGATTCGGCCGGGCGGACACAAGTACATCTTTGTCTACCCGTTCTGGAAGACGCGTCCGTGGTTTCTGCTCTCTCTTGAAGAGCGCAAGCGACTGATGGATGAGCACATCCGCATCGGCCTGGCGTACCCGAGGGTGAAGCTGAACACGACTTACAGCTTTGGGCTCGACGACCAGGAGTGGGTGGTGGCCTTTGAAACCAACTTTCCTGAAGACTTTCTGGACCTCGTGCAGCAGCTGCGCGAAACCGAGATCTCGCTTTACACGCTGAAGGATTACCAGATCTTCAGCTGCGTTCGTCTGCGGCCGCACGAGATGCTGGACCGGCTCGGATAGGATGGGCGGAACGAAGATTGCCCCAAAGCTCGCCGCGAAAGCCGCTACGAAGGCCAGCAAGGCTACCAAAGCGACTCCACAGCGAGCTGCCTCGCAGGCGAAGGCGCGGGCCATTGCGGCGAGCGCCCC
>CAXTRN010000024.1:23591-24546 GCA_964246645.1 uncultured Acidobacteriaceae bacterium | reverse complement strand
ATCGACTCCATGGGCCAGGTGAAGGTGCCTGCGGATCGGTTATGGGGAGCGCAGACGCAGCGATCTCTCATCCACTTCTCCATCGGCAACGACCACATGCCGCTGGAGGTGTACCACGCCTATGGCTACGTGAAAAAAGCTGCAGCCATCGTGAACGCGCGTTCCGGGCGGCTGCCGCAAGACAAGGCCGACCTCATCATCAAGAGTGCCGATGAGGTGATCGCCGGCACGCTGGACGAGAACTTTCCTCTTTACGTATGGCAGACCGGCAGCGGTACGCAGAGCAACATGAACGTGAACGAGGTAATCAGCAATCGCTCCATCCAGATGGCGCACGGTGTTGTTGGCTCCCAGGAGCCCGTCCATCCCAATGATCACGTCAACATGTCGCAGAGTTCCAACGATACCTTCCCCACAGCCATGCATATTGCGGCAGTGAAAGAGATCAAGGGTACTCTGCTGCCCAAGGTGGGCGCTCTGCTCACAGCAATAGAGGCCAAGGCAAATGCGTGGCAGCACGTCGTCAAGATTGGCCGAACCCACCTGGAAGATGCGGTTCCGCTAACCGTGGGCCAGGAGTGGTCCGGGTATGCGGTGCAGATTCGCGGCGCGCTGGAGCGGGTGGAAGCCTCGCTCGCGGGCCTGTACCAGCTCGCTGCGGGTGGTACCGCGGTTGGCACAGGATTGAATGCTCCCGAAAACTTCGGCGTGGAGATCGCGAAAGAGATCGCGGACCTGACGACCCTTCCCTTCATCACAGCTCCGAATAAGTTTGCCGCTCAGGGATCGCTGGATGGCATGGTCGCGGCACATGCGGCGCTACGCGGGCTCGCGGTTGCGTTGATGAAGATCGCCAACGACATGCGTTGGCTCGCCTCCGGTCCACGCTGCGGCCTGAGCGAGTTGATCCTGCCTGCGAATGAGCCCGGCTTGCCCGCAGCCGCCACACCCAGCA
>CAXTRN010000024.1:16475-23581 GCA_964246645.1 uncultured Acidobacteriaceae bacterium | reverse complement strand
AACCCGGCTCTTCCATCATGCCGGGCAAGGTGAACCCGACGCAGTGCGAGGCCATCGTCATGATTTGCATCCAGGTTATCGGCGACGACACAGCCGTGGCGTTTGCTGGCTCGCAGGGCAACTTCGAGCTGAACGCCATGCGGCCCATCATCATCAACAACTTCTTGCATTCCGCGCGCATCCTGGCCGATGGCTGCGAGAAACTTCGTATCTACTCTGTGGAAGGCACAAAGGTTAACGAGAAGAAAATAGCGGAGTACGTAGGGAACTCCCTGATGCTCGTCACCGCATTAAGCCCCGTGATCGGCTATGACAACGCATCCACAATTGCCCACACCGCACAGCACGACGGTACGACGTTGCGCGAGGCAGCTAAGAAGACCGGTCTCATTGACGAGAAGAAGTTCGATGAGGTGGTGAACCCACAGGAGATGGTGGGCAACACGACCTTGACGTTCACGGCCTAACGCACCGAGTCGGCTACGCGGAACCACAACGTGCGGGCAGTCTTGCCGCGGGAGGGCCGGAAGATCCGGAGGGGATGACTTGAACTGGTGCAGAGGTCTTTTGGGGCTTACGTTGTTGCTCAGCGCAGCTTCAGTGAGCTTTGCGCAGATCCGAAACGATGGCTTGAGTGGCGCGGACACACACGAAGACGCACCCGCACAGCGCAAGTATCTGCTTGGTGACTGGAACGGAAGCCGTAAGCAGTTGCTGGAACGAGGCGTTGACCTCGATCTCCAGTATGTTGCCGACCATCTATGGAACATTCGATCGGACAAGAAGGCGCGATTGGCAAGTTGGAATCGCTTTCGCGGCACCATGAACCTGGATCTTGGCAAACTGACGGGCGCACACGATCTCTACTTCCACATCACTGGGCTATGGCAAGCCGGCGGCAATATAGGAACGTACCTGGGAACGATTGCGAACCCGAGCGGTATCGCCAGTGCGAACACCTTCCGGCTCGACTCCTACTGGCTTGAAAAGCGCTTCCTGAACGAACGGCTCGTCGCTCGTGTTGGACAGTTCGCCGGACAAGACTTCTACGGCACACAGCACGATGCCGTCAGTTTCGTCACCGAACCGCTTGATTACGCATTCAATAACCTCGGCGCGAACTATGAGAGTTATGATCCGCCGTCGACTCCCGCAGCGGAGGTACGGGTGATCCCGAAAGCCCATTTTTACGTGAAGTCGATGGTGTTGGCGGCAGACCGCATTCCCTACGCTCACAACCCCACTGGTCTTGTCCCGCAGTTCCGGGGTGCGGCGATGAGCGTGTCCGAGATTGGCTGGACGCCGGGCCAGTCCGCCACAGAGGTCCGTTCCTTTGACACCGTTCAGTCGCGGCAAGGCCTTTCAGGGCTGTACCAATTTGGTGGAACCTACAACCCCGGCAAGTTCGCGTCTACGAACCGCGGTTCGCCTGTGAGCGGCAACTACGTCATCTACGGCATGGCCAACCAGGCGCTTTGGCGATCTGCTCCGCAGTCTGGCAAAGGACCGGATGCCACGTTCGGCGTCGACTGGTCTCCAGGGGACCGAAGCCGCCGCAACCAGCAGATCACTGCCGGGCTGCGCTACAACGAACTGCTTCCCATTCGTCAACACAACACGGTCAGCTTCGGTTACGTTCGCAGCGGGGTCAACTATCGCGGCGAGAACGCTGGCGTACTCCTGTCCCAACGCAGAAACGCCGAGCACGTCCTTGAACTTAACGCGCTCGTCAAGCCAACCGGCTGGCTGCTCCTGCAGCCTGTGGTCCAGCGCTTCATACACTCTGGTGGCATCGCGGGCAACGCCACTGTCCTTGGATTTCGGTCGAAGGTTGACTTCTGATCGGTGTAGCTGAAACAGCTTTGCGTTTTTGCAGAAGAAACATAAGGGGCAGTGACATGAATCGCAGAACCTTTTCTTCCGTTGGCCTTGGCGCTTCCGTTGCCGCCATGTTCCCTTCTTTTGCCGGCGCGCAATCGAAACCTGACTACTCGCCGTCCGGCCTTGAGCGCGAGTTGCCAAGTTCGCATCCCGGACCCAGGTCTTGTTCCACCCTGGGTGAGCTTCCCGCACCACCCTCCCCCGCTGTCTCTGAGAAGCTGTTACCTGGCTTTCAACGCCGGCAGATCCAGACCTCGGGAGCAACCATCAACGTGCTCACAAAGGGCACAGGCCAGCCCTTGCTGCTCATCCATGGCCATCCAGAAACACACCTGACCTGGCACAAGATCGCGCCTGCCCTCGCCGAGCAATACACGGTCGTGCTGCCTGATCTGCGTGGCTATGGCGACTCCAGCAAACCCGCGTACAGCGAAGAAAGCCGCAATTATTCTTTCCGCGCTATGGCTCTCGACCAGGTTGAGATGATGCAGCAACTTGGGCATACGCGCTTCATGGTCGCAGGCCACGACCGCGGGGGCCGCGTTGCCCACCGCCTCTGCCTCGACCACCCGACAGCTGTGGAGAAAGTCGCTCTCCTTGATGTCGCCCCTACGCTCACCATGTACAACGATACAAATAAAGAATTTGCGACCAAATACGTGTGGTGGTTTCTGCAAATCCAGCCCGCTCCGATGCCCGAGCACCTCATCGGCCTTGATCCCGTCTTCTACCTTCGTGACCATCTTGCCGTTCAAGGCAAGACGCCTGGCGCCATCTCGCCCGAGGTGATGGCGGAATACATCCGCTGCTATTGCTGCCTGGGAACCATCCGCGCTGTCTGCGAAGACTATCGCGCAGCGGCCGGCATCGACCTCTACGATGATCGCGAAAGCGATGCAAGCAACACCTATATCCAGGCGCCTTTGCTGGCACTATGGGGCGCTAGGGGCACCGTAGGCCACCTTTGGAACGTGCTGGAAACATGGCGAGCGAAGAGCGACAACACCGTGACCGGCAAGCCGCTTCCATGCGGTCACCTCTTGCCTGAAGAGGATCCGGAAGGTGTGCTCGGTGCGTTTCGCGAGTTCTTTCAGACATAACGTGTCCGCTTAGGGACGTTGCTTGGGGATCGCATCTGCTGTGTTCCCATAGGATGCCGCACCGGAGGCGTAGACCATGGCAAACAGCCCGCCCGAGGTGAGCTGGCAAGAGCGCTGCGGTGCATTCCTTTTCACCGTGGTCGGCGGCTATCTCGATGCCTACGCCTACATCGCTCATGGGGGTGTCTTTGCAAATGCGCAGACAGGCAACATAGTTTTGCTGGCCATAGACATAGCCCAGACAGAGTGGACCAGGGCGCTGCGTCACCTGCTTCCTATCCTGACCTTCTCTGCTGCCGCCATGATTGTCAACCTGCTCAATCAGTGCTGGGACAAACACACCACCCGCATTCGTGTCTGGAGCGCAGCGGTCGAAGCCGGTGTTCTTGTGTTGATTCTGGTCTTACAGACCAAGCTTCCGAACAGCTTCGTTGTCCCGATGATCTCCTTCGCGGCCGCCGTGCAAATCACTAGCTTCAGTTCTATCGGAGGCGTGTCGTTCAACTCGGCGATGACAACCGGCAACCTCCGCGAGACCCTTAAAGCCCTGAGCCATGTGCTGGCCGGTCAGAACCCTAAGCTAAATCGCGAGAAGTTCCTCACCCTCGGAACTGTTTGCCTCTGCTTCTTGCTGGGAGCACTCTTGGGCGGAAGTATCACCAAACGTCATCCGGCCTACTCCCTCCTTGTTCCGCTCGTTGCGATCACCGCAGCGGCCACCCTGTCC
This sequence comes from uncultured Acidobacteriaceae bacterium, assembly GCA_964246645.1. Lineage (GTDB taxonomy): Bacteria > Acidobacteriota > Terriglobia > Terriglobales > Acidobacteriaceae > Granulicella. Next base: position 19,873 of record CAXTRN010000024.1, on the reverse strand, counting down.
AGAGTTCCTGCTCCGCCTGCGGGCACGAATCGTCTGGTATAGACAAACAAAGGCAAGCTATAGCCCGAACAGCGCGCCTACGACGTGCTGCGCTGAGCCGTTCACTCTGCGGAGAGGGCGACGCTTGCCAAGCATTATCACTTCCGCGAAGCCGGTTTTTATTACAAGAGACTGCACATTCAGGTGCTCCTTGGATGAGCACTGGGACGTTTTCACAAGGCAATCACCACTTTACCCACCTGCGTGTTCGATTCCAGGAAGCGGTACGCATCGGCAGCTTGGGTGAAAGGAAACGTCCTCGCGATCAGCGGAGCAAACCGGCCGTCCTGAAGACGTTCGCGAAGGTAGCGCTGGCCGCGTTCGAGCACGTCCGCCCCACCTCGAACCTCCGCCATAGATAACCGCGCAAGCTCATTCCTTTGGGCAGACCTGTTGCAAGCGGATATTCCGTGGGCTGTCACCATGGCTGTACGTGATGGTTTTAGTTCAACTCGATTTTGATTACAAGCTCGTCGCCAGGGCTGATCTTGATGTAGTCTTTCCCGCTTGCATCCCGGTACGTCCAGGAAGTGTAACCGGGCGAGTCAATCCTCAATTTGATAGGTTTCGTGGGTAGGTGTAGAACGAACGTTCCGTCACTTTCGGCACTAGTTTCAAAAAACACTCCAGGTTCATCCTCTCTCTCGAGATGAACACGAGCTGCCTTTACCGCCTGCTTCGTTTTGGAATCCCTGATTTGACCTTTAATTACTCCATACGGAGCGGGCAACCCGAGTACGATACTTGAGTGCTTGAAAGTGGGAGTCAGAGTAGCATCAGCGTATTGCTGCTCCGATCCCTGAAAGAGCAAAGCACGCGCGTAAGGAATCCCGGCACTATCCTTCCACGCATATACGCGGTACTTGCCAGGCTCAAGTCCCGTCGCTTCAAACAAGCCCTGATCATCAGAGAATAGCCTCACTATTTTGCCTGACGCGTCCCCTTGCCATCCGACAACTTCCACGAATGCTTTCGCAAGTGGCCGTCCTTGAGAGTCAAGGATTTTTCCGGCTATTCCATAGCGTTCCTTACTTGGGAGCGTTAGCTGAAGCTGGAGCAGCAGCATGATGGTAAGTATAGATTTCATATTTTCTATGGCTTACTTGATTTCAGGAAAAATGAATGGGTGAACTGCCCATACAATCTTAAGCATGCGCCTTTCACTTGCGGTAAATGATCGCCCTGTCGCACGAGCTTCCCTGGTTGCCAATGGTTGGTTAGGAGCGCATGTCAGCCTGAGCCAAGGCATGAAATCTGAAGAACCCGCGAACCGGGTCTGGCTTCGCTCGACGGATACTTCTGATGAACCTAATACCGAGCACTCCACGTGGGACGCCACTGCGCTGAGCGTCGGCGACAAGATTGAGATCGAAGTTCTGGAGGATGGAGAATCCGACCCTCCTGATAGCGTTAATCGAACTTCGGATTCACCTAACAATTTGTTCTCGGATATTGAGCAGGCTCGCCTTCTGCTGGCGGCAATCAAAGTTTGCGATAGGGCATTGTGGGAAGTAGTTGAACGAGCCCGTGGCGTGGAGCCGGAGGATGAGCTTCACAAGATTTTTCTAGCCGTCGGGAGCGTCATCACAGAGATTGACCAACAGCTGATCTCGCCTACTCTTCGACGTCATCCGGAGCTGCTGGCGCAGGCCGAAGAGTTGAAACTTCGGTAAGACTAACGACAGAGCTTGCCAGAACCGCCGAGATATGCGGCGATATGCATCTCAAACCGCTTCACCCGAGGCATATCGACACGAACTCGACGCCAGACTCCATGACATTCGAGATGAAGGCGTTTTTACGTCCATCTCACAGGATGTTCACTGCCCGCGCTGCCAGCAAAACCACCGTTGCCAATGAAATCAACGACTGTGTCATCATGAGCACCTTTGCCCAGCGCGAAAGTACCGGGCAATCCGTGGGCGAAAACGCTGTGCTCGCATTGAACGCAATAAAAAGGTAATCGACAAAATTCGGGCTCCAGTTTTCTTCGCCCATGCTCTTTTTGGTTTCCGCATCCAGCGTCATCTGCGGAAACAGGAAAGCCCCGTCCTCATGCGCGCCCCGCAACTCGCGCGCATGGGGGCCACCGGCGTCCAGTCGCCAATACCATCCGGCAAACACGAGGATGTTGGTGATCCAAAGCGCGGTCGCCGAACGCAACAGCGCCTGCGGCGCTTCGGTGTGCAACGGCAATGCCGCGACCAGCAGCCACAACGACCAGGCCATATCCAGGGTGACAACGCCATTGAGCACATAGCCCAGCACCTCGTTGGTCCGGTGGCCGCCGCTGCGCCGGGCCCAAACGGCCGGCACCAGCAACACTGCCACGATTACCAGCAGCAGCCAGCTCGGGCCTCCGGAAAGCGTCTTCGGCAACGACAAGCGCAAGCCGCCGACCGCCAACAGCGCAAGGATCGCCGGCCATCGCGGTTCCATGCGTTTGGCGGTAGGTGGCATCTCCCAAAGCATACGCATCCAGCGACCCCCGTGCGCCGGAACCGCTCCGCATGTCCGCATATCCTGCCTTTCGGGACCATCTCACCCGCAACTCCGGTCGCCTAGGAATCTTCCTAGTTACGTCGGAAGGCAGGCTTTCCTTACCTTGGGAGTGCAGTAAGAGGCTGAAAAGGAGGAAGAATGGCACAGTATCAAGGCACTGTACGGTGGTTCAACAACGCAAAGGGCTACGGGTTTCTCGGGCGCGACGGCGGACCGGATGTTTTCTGCCACTACAGCTCCATCCAGGCCGATGGATACAAAAGCTTAAAAGAGGGTGAACCCGTGGAGTTCGATGTTGTCCAGGGTGACAAAGGACCTCAGGCAGAGGCCGTACTCCGTCGTCACGAAAACGCAATGCAGGCCTAAACGGCGCTGCAGCAGTCAACGACTGAAATCGAACACACATCTGGAGCGGGAAAGCCGATCGCGAAAGCTATCGCTTGCATTCCCGCTTTTGTTTCGCTCGCGTTACCGTTGGTCCCCCTGACCCAGCCGCCGATGAAAGAACGTCAGTACCAACCGATATAGCTCCAACGCCAGTTCGGGATCGTACCGAGCCCCTTCATCGCGCATAAACGCGTGCGCTCCATTGACCTCCATCCAGCTGTATCGCGCGTCCACCGCATCGAGCCGCGCGTGCACCGCCATGCGCCCTTCGAGCGGGATGTGCTGATCCTGCCGCCCCCAGATCATCAGCAACTCCCCGTGAATATCCCCCGCCCTCGCCAGCGAATCATCCTGCATGCCTTTGCCCAGGCTGCCCTTGTGGATGTCAGTTGCATAAAAGCAGGCTGCCGCCCGCACATCCGGCTCCATGGCCGCGCGAAACGCCAGGTGCCCGCCGATGCAGATGCCCA
>CAXTRN010000024.1:0-16465 GCA_964246645.1 uncultured Acidobacteriaceae bacterium | reverse complement strand
CCCCGGTACAATCCGGCCGCGATTTCAAGTGGTCGAGCACCGCCCGCGCATCCGCGTCATAGCTCCGCAATTCCTTGGTTGTTTTCCATTGATTGCCCCGGTCTGAGCCCGCCTGATCGTAGGCCAGCACCGTTCCTGCCGCCTCGAACTCGTGATAAATTTCCGGCACCGCAACGACATAACCATGGCCGGCCAGCATCGCGGCTGTACGCCGTATCGGCGCGGTTACCTGAAAGATTTCTGAGTAAAACACCAGCCCCGGGTACCGTCCCGGAGCGGCCGGCCGAACAATATGCGTGCGCATCGGCCCAAATGGCGTGTTGAGCTCAACGAACTCAGGTTCATGCAGAATCAAGCAAACCTCCTCATCATCCAGACAGCCTTGCAATAGCTACCCGAAGCAGCCGTTGATCGAAAGTAGCTCAAGCCACCCCAAAGGCAAACACCGTCTCTGAGCGCAGCGTTTCTCCGGGCCGTAACGTCGTTGTCGGAAACTGCGGCTGGTTCGGTGAATCCGGGAAGTGCTGCGTTTCCAAACAGAAACCCGCGTGCTTGGCGTAGGGCTTGCCAGAAACGCCGATGGTCGATCCATCCAGGAAGTTGCCGGAGTAAAACTGCACGCCCGGCGCCGCGGTGCGGACCAGCAGCGTCCGCCCGGTAGCCGGTTCGAACACCTTGGCCGCCAGTCGCAGGCCGTCAATCGCTTCATTCAGCACGAAATTGTGATCGTACCCGCCGGCAAACCGCAGCTGATCGTCAGCCGCGTGCAAGTCCCTGCCGATCGCCTTTGCCTCCGAAAAATCGAAGGCCGTGCCCCGCACCGGCGCTTGATCGCCCGTCGGAATCAATGTCGCACTGACAGGCGTAAACCGCTCTGCGGCCAGCATCACCTCATGCCCCAGCACATCGCCGCTTGCTTCCCCGGCCAGGTTGAAGTAGCTGTGCTGTGTCAAGTTCACCACCGTCGGCCGCGTCGTCGTCGCCTCGTACACCACATGCAGCGCATTGCCGTCCAAAAGGTACCGCACACGCGCCGTCAGCTCTCCCGGAAAGCCCATGTCCCCATCCGGGCTTTTAAGCGTGAACTCCACGCCCTGCTCCCCTGCCGTGGCCGCGGCCAGCACGCGCCCCGCCCACACCTTGCGGTCGAAGCCATCTGTTCCCCCATGCAGCGCATTGCCGCCATTGTTGGTGGGCACGTGGTACGTTTCTCCGTCCAGCGCAAAGGTCCCCTTCGCGATGCGGTTCCCGTAACGCCCCACCACCGCCCCCAGATAACTTTTCGTGTCCGCCAGGTAGCCCGCCAGATCGCCGTACCCAAGCACCACATCGGCTTTGTTTCCGTCGCGATCCGGTGCTTGGAGACCCACAAGACGCGCCCCAAAGCTGACCAGGCGCACGGTCAACGTGTCGTTCAGGAGCGTAAACATCTGAACCGGTTGCCCCAGAGGCGTTGTTCCCCAGGGCGCAACAGAGATGGAAGGAGGGATGGCCATACCGTCCAGTGTAGGCAAATTCCGCGCTCCCGTCAGCGGCTAACCAGTGGATCAGGCAAGGTGTACGCGTTTCCGGTGAATGGTGAAAAATCCAGGTACGCGAAGTGAAAGTACCTTTCCGCAAAAAGCCACTTTCCTTCGATCTTCTCCATGCGGTCGGAGACGACGCAGTAGTTGTGGTAATACTTTTCACCGCCTTTGGCCGCTTCTTCTATCAGCCATCGGGCTGTTGCCTGGTTTCCCTCCACAACGACCACTCCGGACTTTACAAACTGCACAAAGAACTCCTTGTCTTCGCGCAATTTGGAAATGAAACCGACGATCGCTTCAGGCCCTTTGCGAACGTTCAAAAGCGGCGAGCCGATGGTGAACACACCGTCCTCTTTCCAGATCGCCGCAAGGGTTGTCATGTCGTGTCGAGTGGCGGCATCGGCGAACGTCGCGGCGAGGTTGCGAATAGCTGCTTCGTCTTCTATTTTCTGTACACGTTCTTCTAGGGTTGGCATCTCTATCTCCTGACCATGTTGGTGCGTTACGATCATTTTATGAGCAATCCATCACATTCCGAGCTCGCTTTATGAAGGCAGCGCCCGCCCCTGCGTATCAGCCAAGAAAGACGCCCGTTCAGGCACGCTCCACCGACACCGTAAAGGCCATTGCCGAAGCTACAATTCAGGTTTTGCTCACAGACGGGCTCGACCGTTTGACCACAAACTGGGTGGCCAAACGCGCAGGCGTATCCGTGGGGACGCTGTACCAGTACTACCCGAACAAGCAATCGCTGCTTTTTGCGCTTCTTGAAGCGCACATGACCAAAGGTTCTGAGACAGTTGAAGCGGCTTGCCTGGAGGCGCGCGGCTATACGCTCGCCAACATGCTGAAGCATGTGATCGAGCGCTTCATCGATGCCAAGATGGAACGCGCCGATATCTCCACCGCGCTCTACCGTATTTCAGCCGACATCGGCGGACCTGCGCTTGTGAAACGAACAGTGGACCGGTCGAGGAAGGCCCTTGAGGCAACGATCGAAACAGCGCCCGATATCGTTGGATCGCCTGACAAGTTTGCTGTCGAGATGATGCTTTCAGCTATGTCGGGCGCCATCCGTTCCGTACTGGAAGCGGGTGCGTCGCCTTTGATGGTCGCCAAACTACGAGCTCATCTTTGGCTGCTTTGTTATACCTACATGAGCGCAGTCACCGACCCTGAATCCGTTCATCATCATAAGCAAAGAGTCAACGGAAGGTCGGGTGTCGAACCAAAGGAAGGCAGCGCCAAGCAAACTATTCGGTTTGAGCGCATCATTTCAGAGCTGTAAAAATCGCCTCGAACATTCGTTTGTGACTCTGGCACACCTTCATTGCAGTTCCGGTTACGGTTGAGGGTCGAGTACAGGCTCCTTCTGCTCCGTCTTCTCAAAGGCAGGCAGGTACTGCCCGAGGTCAAGCGTCGCGCCGGCTGTAACGGTGAATGTTGGCAAAGCGACGGTGGTGGCCCGCGATGATGCGGTACCAAGGGGCTCAATCGTCAGCTTCCGCAGTGTGATGGGGCTACCCGCAAACGTTTTCAGCACGTGCAGAAGGACCTTGTGCTCCGCCGGTGCGTACTCAAGCGTGGCCCAGAATCGGGGAAAGTATAAGGGGATCACGGTACGTTTTTGGCCGGCAAGAAGTGTGGGGCCAAGCGTGATTCGGCCCTCCGCGAGATCAAGCGATGCACCCGTCAGCACATCGGGAGCGAACCAGGTGACCGGAGCGGAAACATAGGTGAGTTCTGCGGGGTTCCAAAGGTTTTGGCTCCACGTCCAGCCGTGACGCAAATGCACGAGCTGAATCTGACGCATGATCGCAAGCCCATCATCGATGTGTCCCAGTTGGATCGCGGTCATCGCGGTGTAGCTTTCCAGATAAAAGGGCCACGTGCGTGAGTCCGGCATATCCACGCCTCGGTCCATGTCTACATCCCACACCTTGGGGGCGTAGAAATCGGAACTACGGGCAACCGCGGTACGGAGCTGTTCTTCGATGCTGGACCTGGCCTGCTCGAGCGGAAGGACATCGCCCCAACCGGCGTAGCGGCCCAAAAACTCTCCGGCGAGCGCACCACTGAAGAGGCGATCGTCACGACGATTACCGCCGCCGATATCGGTTCCGTAGGCAAAAAAGCGGCCATTCCAAAGCGCATGCGTGAGGCCGGCCTGTGTCTTGAGAAACTGGGCACGGCATTGCTCGATCAGTTGCGGATCGTGCAGCGCCCTGCCCAACACCTGCCCGGCCTGCAGCGCTGCCAGATATACCGTGCCGGTATAGATAGAAATATCCGGATGCGGAAAGTCATCAAAGGTCTGCGCGCCTACCGGGATAAACGACGCATCGCGAATTTGCGCCCTCATGTAGTCATACGCATGAACGATGCGGACGGCGTTGTGTTTCGCGAAGGTGTCGTCTCCCGTCTGCTGGTAATCCTTGGCGAGCTGAAGCAGCCACCCGGCGCTGTTGTCGATCATCTTTTCGTGCGGTACAGGGGTGTGTCCTTTACTATCTGCAAGTCCTACGAAGTAGCTACCGTCGAAATGAAGGATGCCGCCATCATCGTCCTGTGTGTCGGCAAATTGTTGAAGCTCGGCATGATCGAGCTGCGTAAAGAACTTTTGGTAAACGGGGTGCGCCGCGATGCGCTGATCCATGGTGCCGGAAAGCCCGCCCATGCCGCCCTCCATCACGCTGAAGCTGCCGGCTTTGTTCAAGATCGTGTTGGTGTACAACGTATACGCACTATTGATCAGCTTGAATTTCAACCAGTCGGGCAAGGTGCTTTGGAGCACAGGTTGCTGCCATGCAAGCGTTTCTTCCAGGATCCGACGCCGGTTATCTATCTCATAGCGAAGAAGCGATGGGAAGTCGGTGAAGTGATTTTGGAAATAACGGCCATAATCCTGCGCACCAAAATGCACAACGGCTTGCGGAGGCTGGGGCACAGACCAACTGACCAGGAAGCGAAAGGTCTGCTTACCTCCGGGAGCCACTGTCGCCTTGATCGCGACGGCACTTGCATTGGAAGGCTGACCGGGCATGCTGAGAGCTGCGGTTGCCGCGCTTGCTGTGCTGGACGCAAAGCTGCCGTTCTCGCGAAAACTCCCCCAAAGGTTCTTCGTATCCGACGTACTCCACGAAGCGCAACTGGACATCGTGCCGCCTGAGGGAGCCTCCGCAAGGATGGCCAAGCCATCGATGTAGTTCTGGTAGGTGGCCTGCCGAATCGAGGGTGCGTCATGGGTGAACTGGTACAGGCCACGAAGAGCGCCGCTCACCAGCGGTTCCACCGAGGTGTGAACCGGAGCAGCTGGAACAAGGTATTCCGTGTGGAACGGGCCGCTGTAACCATCCTTCTCGTGCCCGGCGGCAACGTCATACACACCGCGTCCGATGAGGTCCGGCCACGAAAGCGCTACGGCGGCGGCGACTGGCTTGGAATCGGAGTTTGCCAGCGTGACCTCGATCCAAAAACCGGGCAACGAGGAGTCTTTCACATCCTGTGGAACCAGACCGCTGTGCGCAAAGACCGACACCAGGGAATGCGGTTGCGGATCGTGGTCGTCATCAAGGCTGAGCGTTGCTAAAGGAAACAGGCCACGATAGCTGCTATGGGCATAGCCGCCCATACCCAGAATCGTGCGGCGGTCACGCTGGAGGCGGCGGGTCACCACTCTTCCCGACGCATCCCTTTCCCACACGGCGAGGAATGCCTGCCCGTCCCACCCGGGATTGTCCCTGCGGGTCATGTCGACGCCATCCGTAGACCAATTATTAATGGCGAAACGGGTGAAGTGCCCGTCCGGCGCGAGGTCGACCGCGCCCACGCCGATACCGCCCAGGGGAACACCGCTGGGCCCCGGCGCGTCGTGGAGCGCAAGGTAGTTCAGAGAGGATTCATGGGTAGGACCGGTGCTCGCCGCGAAACGGGTGTTCGCCTCCTGAACGCCGTAATCCGCATTCTCCTGCGACCTGGCTGAGGGTGTTCCGAAGAGCAGAAAACCGCAGGCGGCCAGCAGAGCCGTGCCATACCGCAACGCCCTTGTGTGCTTGCCACTGAAGTTTGAATTGCCTGGAAAGCCAGGATCGCTTTTGACCCACCTGTTTGGCATACATCCACTTAGCATCGCTTTCCGAGCCTAGCAGCTACGCCCCAAGGTTGTGATTTTTGAGGTGTTCTTTGGCACGACTTCTTGCACAGGCGGAAGCGATGTACAGTGGCTACACAATCACCTTGGTCACCACGCGCAAATCCCGGTACCCCCGGCTGTTTGCGCCTTGCTATTTACGTTATGTACGCCATCACGCCGTTTGCGCCCAAAATTCGCGCCAAATCGTTGGCGCCAGATCCGTGCGACCGCACTGTAGGAGAGAAAAGCCGTGATACGAGTCACACCCTGGTTCCCTGTCCTGTCGTTGCCGCTCCTTTGTTCTTTGGGATTATCCGCGCAAACCATCACCGCCGGCGTAAACGGCACGGTCACCGACGCTTCGGGCGCCATCATGCCCAACGTCAAGGTGACGGCAACGAATACGGGCACTAATGTTTCGATCAACACCCAAAGTAATCGTGATGGCGTCTTCATCATCCGTAACTTGATTGTGGGAACATACAAGCTGTCCTTTACTTCCAGCGGCTTTGCCGAGCAGACAATCGGGCCGTTCACGCTGGAATCCGGTCAGGATGCCAAGCTCGACGCCAAATTGAGCGTGGGTAGCGAGACGACCAATGTAACCGTGACCAGTGAACTGGTGCCGCTCTTAAACACCGAAAACGCGACACTGGGATCCACGCTCGATACCAACGCGGTCAACACCATCACGTTGGTGGGCCGCAACTTTACAGAACTGACCCTGTTCGCCCCGGGAGCAGTCACGGCAAACCCCGCCAGCTTCACCGGTTCGAGCGCCATCGAGCGAAACGGCAACGGAACGCTTGCCTCGCAAAATGGAAACCGGCAGGAAACCAACAATTTCCTGCTGGAAGGCGTCGACATCAACGAAACGCTCAATGACGGTGTCGGCTATAACCCCAGCCCTGACGCCATCGGGCAAGTGCGCATCGTCACGCTGAACGCGCCGGCGGAGTTCGGCAACGTGAGCGGTGGCGATGTCATCACGCTGCTCAAAAGCGGCACCAACGGCTACCACGGCAGTGCGTTCGGCTATCTGTCGAACTACAACATGGACGCAAACACCTACGCGAACAAGCACTTTGCGTCGCCCAGCCAGTTCATTCCGATTACGCCCTACACCCAGACAATTTTTGGCGGTACCTTCGGCGGTCGCATCCTTCGCGACAAACTGTTCTTCTTTACCGACTATGAGGGTGCGCGCTTCCATTCGGCCGGTGTGGGCCTGTCCACCGTGCTTACGGCAGCGATGCGTACCGGTGACTTCAGTGAATTGTTAAACCCCAATCTTTCCAGCAAGCCGATTCAGCTTTACGACACGCAGGCCCCGGGCCAGCCCGCGTACGTCAATAACCAGATCGGCGCGGTGGGCAACCCCGTTGCGGCATACCTTTTTGCCAATCCCCAGTATTACCCGCTGCCCAACCATATAGCCTCGCCCGGAACGGTCATCCAGAACAACTACACCGCGCCCACCAAAACGAATCGCTATAACGATCAATTCGATGCCAAGATCGATTGGAATGCGACGACACGCGACAAGATCTCCGGCAGTTATTCGCACGGCAAGGCCGGCGACCGCACCAACCCGGCATTGGCAATTACGTTTCCAGGCCAGAATATTTATCCCTTCCAGAGCTTTGCGTTCAACTCCGTGCATACCTTCACGCCGGCGTTGATCAACGAATTCACCGCTGGATTTTCGCGCATCGTAAACCTTGGGGGCATTCCCACCGACACGACCGGCGTTTTCGGAAACAACGGTAACGGCGTCGTTGGGTTGACGGGAGTCACTCAATCGCAGGCCGGATTCATTGCACAAAACTTCAATGGAACGAACGGCAATTTTGGAGGCAGCGGCGTTGGGAACTCTTCCACCGGCACGACCTTCTACGACAACACTTTCAGCTACTACGACAACCTGACCTACCAGCTCGGCCGACACACCATCAAGGGCGGCTTTCAAGTCCTGCGGTACCAGCAGAACTCCTTTTATCCGGGCAACGACGGTGCGGTCGGTCACTACGACTACAACGGCGCCTTCACCGCACAGGCCGGGACAACAGGAGGTTACAGCGAAGCCGATTTTTACAAAGGCTATGTGTTCACGCGTGCCATCGGCGGTGTGACCGGCCTTTCCGGACAGCGGTCGTACCGTGATGCGGCCTTTGTTCAGGACGATTGGAAAGCCACACCACAACTCACCGTAAACCTTGGCATCCGCTGGGAATATGACCAGCCGATCTACGAGGTGAATAACAAGGAAGCGAACATCGACTTCGCGACCAAGAAGGTACTACTTGCAGGCGTAAACGGCGCCAGCCGCGCGCTCTACAACCCGGTGTATACCAACTTCATGCCGCGACTCGGGTTTGCCTACAGCCCCAATCAGCGTGCGGTCGTTCGCGGCGGCTACGGCATCACCAACTACTTCGAAGGAACAGGCGCCAACCTTCGCTTGAACTTCAATTACCCGTTCCAAAACTCCTTTTCGGCAATGGGATTTGCCCCCACGGCCACGAGCTCCGGCACCTTCTACACACCGAGTCAGGGTTTCGGAACGCCCGCCGTGGGATGCGATGTCCTTACAAGTCCAACGCCCTGCACCACGCAGATTCGCGCGTGGCAGCAAAACATCCGGCCGATGTTTGTCCAGGAATATGACCTTGCAGTGGAATACCAGCTCAACAACACGGCCTCGGTAACCGTGGCCTATGTGGGTGAGCTTGGCCAGCATCTGGTAACCGCCGGCGCGGCCAACGCGTTGCCGGCGCCGTGCGTGCAAAACGGCGTTGTGCAAAGTAACCTGACGAGCGCTTTTTGCACGGCGAATTTTCCGAGGCCCTTCATCAACCTCGTTGGCCAGAATGGCTCAGTCGTTTATACCAATTCGCAGGGATACGAGAACTACAGCGCCCTGCAAACCACCTTCCGGCAGCGCTTGAACCGCGGTTTGGAGTTCACGGCAAACTACACGTGGGCAAAGGCGTTGACCAACAGCACCGGCTTTTTCGGCGCGCAGGGCATCAACGGACAGTCGGCCTACGCGCAGGACTTCTACAACTACCATGCGGAATACGGCCCTGCGGCACAGGATGTGCGCAACAACCTCAACGGTCACCTCACCTACGCGTTGCCGGTGGGACGTGGACGCCAGTTCGGCAGCAACATGAACCGGGTCCTCGATGAGGCCATCGGCGGCTGGCAGGTGGCCATGACGGCGCTTGTGTATTCCGGCTTCCCAGTCAACATCGTCGCTGCGAATAACAGCTTCACCGGCAATAACTCAGAACGCGCCAATGCTTATCGCAAGCTGGTCGTGAACAACCATTCCGCCCTTCACTGGTTCGGCACGGACCCTTCCGTGAACACCTGCCTGGCAGGCGTGGACAACGGCACCTGCGCCTACGGTCAGCCGGCCAACGGGACCTTTGGTACGGCGTCGGTTGACTCCGAACGCGCACCCGGGTACCAGTCCGCGGATGCTTCCGTGTTCAAGGACTTCCACATCACCGAAGGGCAGCGTCTCAGCTTCCGCGCCGATGCTGCCAACGTCTTCAACATCACATCGCTCGGCAATCCGAGCAACAATGCAACCTCGTCCACCTTCGGCCAGATCACCACCAGTCGTTCGCAGGCGCGCCAACTGCAGCTATCGCTGAAATACGCGTTCTAAAACCACTAACGGCGGTGTAATCGTGAACAGCCCGGCATACGCGTCGGGCTGTTCGCTTTTGCGCAGAAAGCATATCGATTGTTTCGTTCATACTGTCCGTAGCGAAGGTTTAGCAGCCAGCATGAGGTACGACATGTTCCGAAAAAGCCAGCGTCGCACTTTTTTGAAAGGCTCCGGTGCCTTTTGTTTAGGCGCGCTGCCCGTAACTGCGCTTGTTGAAGCTCTTTCGGTAGCAAACGGCCAAACGCCGGCCGTGCGCAAAAATTCGCCGCCACCACCCGCGAACCCGATGGTCGGTACCGGCTGGCGCGGCCACATGTTTCCAGGCGCTGTCGCTCCCTTCGGTCTCGTGCAGTTGAGCCCCGATAGTAGTGGACCGCCTGACGCCCACTGGAATGTCCAGGGCGACTGGTATGAGTGGCAGCACTGCTCCGGCTACAGCTATCGAGACAACATCATCAACGGTTTCAGCCATACTCACCTGCAAGGAACCGGCGGCATCGACCTCGGCGACATTCTCCTCATGCCGCTTTCGGACGCGAACTGGTGCTGGGATGCCGGCCATGTTGAAGCGCTCACAGAGATGCAGATTGAAGCACTCGGTCTGCATTCGGGCGTCGTCTTCAGCCCGTCTGAGCTCGGTTACCGGTCCTTTTTCACGCACGAACGCGAATCCGCCCGGCCCGGCTATTACAGCGTTTACCTCGAAACGCCCGACGTGCAGGCTGAGTTGACCTCCACAACCCGCTGCGGCATGCACCGCTACCGTTATGTCGGCAACACCGGGCGACAGGGCCTTATGGTCGATCTCGTGCACGGCCTCGGCTGCAAGGTGTATGCCGCGGAGTTGACGATGGAAAGCCCCACGCGCCTCACCGGCAAACGACGAACGCATGGTTGGGCGAAGGATCGTGAAGTTTGCTTTGCGCTCGAATTATCCCACCCGCCGGCGTCCATTGAGATTTCTGTCGATGGCACGGTCTCCCCCGCACGAACTGGCAACGATTATTCCGGTAAGGAACTCAAGGTCATTTTCACCAACCATCCGGGGCAAGGTGAACTCATCGTGCGTGTCGGTCTTTCGCCGGTGAGTGTGGAAGGTGCGGCCAGCAATCTCGCAGCGGAAATTCCTGGATGGGACTTCGACGCAACGATGAAGCAGTCTGGGGAGACATGGGCGAAAGCGCTCGCAACGCTCGATGCATCGTTTTCCAATCCCACCACCGAAGCGACATTTTTGTCCGCAGCGTACCATTCGTTGGTTGCCCCGGCAACGTACAACGATGTCGACGGGAGCTATCGCGGGCAGGACAGGCAAAGCCACAGGGAATCCGGCTTTACCAAGTACACTTCCCTTTCCATATGGGACATCTACCGCGGCGAGTTCCCTTTCCTTACCCTTGCGCAACCACAGCGCGTGAACGACGTCATCCAAACACTGGTTCGCGACTATCAGCAACTCGGCCAGCATGCTTTGCCCATGTGGCCTTTGTGGGGAAATGAAACATGGAGCATGGTCGGCTTCCACGCCGCGGCCATGATTTTGGGTGCCTATGTACGAGGTTTCCGCGATTTCGACATTGAAGCCGCTTATGCAGCCATTCGCGATACCGCGTTGGTCGGTGCAGAAGCCCGAGGCAATCGTGAGTTGCAGGCCATGTTCCGCAGGTATGGCTACGTGCCTTGCGATCTTCACGCGGGCAGCGTGTCTTCCACGCTTGATCTTTCCTACGATTACTGGTGCGCCGGCGCCTTTGCCAAACTGCTGGGCAAGCACGAAGACAGCACCATGTTCCTGCAATGCGCGCAGAACTACCGGCACCTGTATCACCCGGCAACGGGTTTCATGCAGGGCAAGACGAGCAATGGAACGTGGCACACACCTTTTGTTCCGAACCAGGAAACGGGCGATTACATTGAGACCGACGCTTGGCAAGCCAGCTTCAGCGTGCCACACGATGTTCGTGGCTTGATCGATCTTTACGGCGGCGATGCGATGTTCATCGAAAAACTCGACAAGCTGTTCACCGCACCCTCTCTCGTGCTGGACGCGCGGCCGGATATCACTGGCATGGTCGGCCAGAATGCGCAAGGCAACGAGCCGAGCAACCACCACCCGTACCTGTTCGCCTTTGCCGGCGCCCCCTGGAAGACGCAGTACTGGAGCCGCAGAGTTGCCGGCCTGTACAACAACACACCCGCGGGTGTTCCGGGAAACGATGATTGCGGACAAATCTCAAGCTGGTTTGTCTTCGCGTCGCTCGGCTTCTACCCGGTCAACGCAGCCACGGGCGTCTACGTTCTCGGCAGTCCGCTGGTGGATCGGGCGATCCTTCACAACCCGCTCACAGGTTCCAGGTTCAGCATTGTGGCCGAAAATAACTCAGCCCAGAACCTGTTTATTCAGCGTGCAGCGTTGAATGGCAGAGAGCTGCATCGTTGCTGGCTGACGCATGAGCAAATTACGGCAGAAGGCGAACTGCATCTGCGCATGGGACCTTCGCCAAACAAGGAATGGGCGACAGCCGATGCGGATCGTCCGCCTTCCGGAATGATTGGGGTATAAGCCAATCATTCCGATGCTTCACTGGATTGGCAAGGTCGCCGTGAGCGGTGTATCCACAGAAGAATCGCCGACATGCAGCGTAAAAACTCCCGGAGTCATCTTCCATCCGTGTGACTGTTCAGACCAGTAGGAAAACGAATGTGAAGAAAGCTTCAGTTCCACTGTTCTTGATTCTTGAGGTCCGAGCAGCACCTTACGAAAAGCCTTCAACTGCCCCCGAGGCTCATCCCCTTCAGCGATGGCAGGGTAGTCCAAGTACAATTGCGCCACCTCAGCGCCCGCAACTTTGCCCGTGTTGGCCACAACAAAGCTGACCGTTGCTCCGCCATCGGGCGAAGCAGCGACCTTCAATCCGCTAAAGTGAAAGTTTGTATACGACAAGCCGAATCCGAATGGGAACAGCGGCTTGACGCCACTGGCGTTGTACGCTCGGTAGCCGACAGCCAGCCCTTCTGCATACCGCACCGTTACGCCATTGCCCGGATACTGATCACGATTCTTTGCTAAGGTGTCCTCCTCGCTACGCGGGAAAGTAAGCGGCAGCTTCCCCGATGGATTCACCTTGCCCAACAGAACATCCGCGACGGCATTGCCATCCTCTTCCCCTGGGTACCACGCTTCCAGCACCGCGGCCACATCGTTCAGCCACGGCATCAGCACGGCCGACCCGCTTTTGAGCACAACCACCGTCTTTGGATTGGCCTTGGCTACCGCGGCGATCAGCTTGTTCTGAGCCGGTGGCAGTTCAATGGAGTGGTCGTGATCTTCACCTTCGTCGTCCCCGACCATCACGATGGCCACATCAGCCTTCTTGGCTGCCGCCGCCGCCGCATTGAGGTCGTTCCCATCCTGTAGCAGGATCTTGGTCTGTGAAAGCAGCGCCGCATCCAGTCCATCGACTGGTGCCGTGCTGTAGAGCGGAATCACGTGGGAACTGCCCCCACCGCCCGTCATCTGCCGTACCGCATACGGCCCCAGCAAGGCAACCGTCTTGATCGACTCGCGATCCAGCGGCAAGGTACCCCGCTCATTTTTCAGCAGCACCATGGATTGCGCGGCGATCGTGCGTGCCATGGCCCCGTTGGCCAGCACAGGAATCGAGGGAAGCGGAGCTTGCGGTGCAAACCAACCAAACTCCATCATTTTGGCATAACGCCGCACCAGCATCTCATCGATCACCGCTGTGGGCAGTTCCCCTGCGTCCAGTGCTTTTCGTAATGCGTCGCCGAAGTACTCACCGGTCGGCAGTTCGAGATCCAGGCCTGCCAGCGCACTCGGTACGGTGCTGTGCACCGCTCCAAAATCCGAAGTCACAAATCCGTCGAAGTGCCAATCGCCTTTCAAAACGTCATGCAGCAAGATCCTGTTCGCGCAGTTATACCTTCCGTTCACCTGCGGGTACGCACACATCACGGAAGCAACGCGCGCCTCCTTCACGGCAGCCTCAAAGGCCGGCATATAGATTTCGTGCAGCGGGCGCTCGGCAATAACTTCGTCGATCGTTTCGCGATTTGTCTCCTGATTGTTGGCGAGATAATGTTTTACATTCGCCATGACACCCGTGGCCTGAATGCCTTCGATGTTCGCCACGGTGAGCCGGCCGATGAGATAAGGGTCTTCTCCATACCCTTCAAAAACACGCCCTCCCTGTGGAACCCGCGCGATGTTGATGTCAGGCGCTTCCAACAGGTTGCTGCCCAGCGCACGTGCCTCGGAGCCTTCGATATGGCCGTAAACACGCGCCAGGTCAGGGTCCCATGAGGCTGCAAGCGCGATCGGTGCCGGCAGCGCCGTGGCCGGCTTTTGCGAGCCCGCGCCGCCGGGCCCAGGGCCGGCAGGTCCATTGGTCACCTGCACTTCAGGGATACCCAGCTGCGGAATGCCTGGCACATAGCGGGCATGCATCGCATCATGCACACCATGCACTTGCGCGAGTTTTTGGTCCAGGCTCATCCGGGCGACGAGCCGCTGAGCAAGGACAACCGCCTCGGCATGCGTCAAGGGAACGCGCTGCCCACAGACCGCAATGCTGGAGATCAGCATCGTTGTGAGAACTGCAAAACGAAAGAAAGGGTGAGCGGGCCTTTTGCGCATCATGGTGTTACCAAGTGTGCCTTCCAGACTGACGGCATGCCGTTCATTTTGCCTTTCCTTGTCTTTCCCCACAAACAAAGTGCCCCCAGTTCTTCTCGAATACGGCTACTTTTGCTGAAGCTGCCAGGGCGGTTTGTCACGATTTCAACAATGGAAATACCGTCGCACGCAGGTGCGTACAGCCATACGGCACAAGGGTGATCTCTTCTGTTTCGTAATACACGGTGCCGGAAGAAAGATCGGGCAACGGCGGCGTGAACTGCTGGCTGGAGCGGTTTGTTCGATCCTGCAACTCGTACCCTTCAATCCGGCGTGCGGACGCGGTCAGTTGCAGCGGCGGATTGGACCAGGGGTCGTCGGTCATGGCAGAGCGCTGCAGTTTGAACTGTGATTCGAGTGCTGTGTTCTTGAGGACCAGACCGTAGTTCCATGGGCCATCGGCGGTCGCGTTCCATGACGGAAAGTTTTGGGTGCTGTAACGGGGCTCCACCACGGCCTTCCATGTTTCCTGGATGGGGAAGCTGTAAACAAGAGGGCCACGTTCAATGGCGACGCCGCCGTCGGGCCACGCCGTGGTTGCAATCTGCATGGGAAAGGTGAGCATAAGCGTGTCACCGGGCTGGAAGTCGCGCTTGACGGTGACGAAGCCACGTTGAGGATCGAGTTTGATCGATTTGCCATTGAGCTGCAGCGACGGCGACTGACACCAGCCGGGAATGCGTAGCGAAAGCGGAAACTCTGCCGCGTGTGGGCCGGTAAAGCGCAACGTAACCGTTTCATCAAACGGGTAGCTGGTGGTCTGCTCGATCTGCACGGGAGTACGATGCTGCCCTGCGACCGTGTTGAGCACGCACGGACCATAGAAGGTCGCGGCCAGGCCGCCCTGGCCGTCACGCATCCACATGCGCGAAACAAAATTCGGCATCAGGCGATGAACATTGCCGCCGCAGCAGGCTGTGGCTTTGCCGGGGTTGGGCTGATAGGCCATCATGTAGCCGCCGTGCTCCATCACATTCTGATCGGAATTCAACGTGGCGACGAACTGGTTCGGTGACGAGAAATACTGAACGGCACGCCAGTCATTCTTGATCGCGCCGGGTGCGGCGTTATAGCAGGCGCGCTCAATGCGATCGGCCCACACGCCATCCCCCGTGGCTTGGAGCAGGAAACCCCACGTCCAGGTGTGATCGACGATGCAGCAGGTCTCGTGCGAATCGATAGAAGTGCGGGTCCGATACCATTCCGTGGTCGAAGGAGCACCGTCGACCAGCATGTGGTGATCGAAGATGCGTTTTTGTGCGGCGATTGCGAAGGTAAGGTACTTGGGGTTGCCGGTATAAAGGTAAAGAATCGCCGGAAGTTTTGATGTTTCCGCGTAGGTAACACCATGAGCATGAATCGTGGTGTTGGCCTGAACGCGCTCCACGGAAAGATCGCCGTGGTCGGGATCTCCGGCAACGCCGGCAAGGTAACGCGACCACGCCTCTTCTGCAAGCGCAAGCAGCTTGGGGTCGCCGGTCTGGTCATACGTCCACAGAATCGATTCGATATTGGTCACATTGCGTTCCGGCAGGCCGTAATCTGCCTTATCCCCAAGGTAGTGGCGACTTAGCGCTGCGGCGATATTGCTGGAACCGGTGTGTGCATCGGCCGATGCCGTGAGCCCGCGAAACAGAACATTCTGCGGCCAGCGATGCTCGTCATCCTTCGGATCGCGGAACACCTCCGGTCCGAGATAGCCGTCCGCCCGCTGGTGTTGCAGTGTGTAGTTGAGTGTGGCTGACACTTTGTCGAGCAGAGGCTGGTTGCCGGTCACAAGCGCGAGGCGCATGGCACCATCCAACCAGTAAGCCTTCTGCTCCCACGGCCACCAGCTATCGCCCTGCTCGAAGCCCGACCAGTAAGGCTCTGTGAACGGCCACGAGATGTTTGGCAGTTGCGAACCGAGACCGTCCACCTGCTTTTGCAGATAAACGCCGAGCCACCCTTGCGGGCGCACCGTGCCGGGAGCAAGCTCATGGAAAACGCCTCGAAAACGGGCGGTACTCACCGTTGCGGCAAGCCCGCTGCGAGAGGCGGCCAGCACAGCGGCAGCGCTTAACGTCTGCTGCAGAAAGTCACGACGGGTCGGTTTATGCTCGCTGCAGGGAACGCCTTCTTTCATCTAACTTGCCTTTCAAGGGAAGAAATCACCACCATCATCGAACGCGCACGCCACGATGCGCAAACCGTTATGCCGTGTTTGTGTTCATGCTGAATTTCTTACAGACTGATTGATCCTTTCTTTACGACCGTTCAGGTCGCCTCGCTATCATTCATCATGACAACGGTGTAGATCGATCGATCCAGAAATATGGGAGTGCACCTCCGAGCCTCGCTCAGCTCAAACAATTCCGCCGCCTCGCCTTCGCTTGACACACGCAGAACAAGGGCGAGCTCTGGCCGGAGTGACAGGCCCGTCTTAAGCC
>CAXTRN010000023.1:0-25353 GCA_964246645.1 uncultured Acidobacteriaceae bacterium | reverse complement strand
GGATACGACGCAGGCTGCTGATATCCCGAGTGCGAGCGCATTTGCAAGCTGACCAGCCGCGCCTGGTTTGGGTAAGGAAGCGGCTGCAGAAAAGTCGCGTCGAGCACAGAAAACACCGCTGTGGCCGCGCCTATCCCCAAGGCCAGCGTACACACCGCGAGCACGAAAAAACTCGGTGAACGGCGCAATTGGCGGAGAGCGAAGCGTAGGTCTTGCAAAAGGGTGGGCAGCATGGAAGAACCTCGGAGGATACGGAAAGGTGCAATGACTATTTGTTATGAATCACGGTCACAGCGCCACCTCACCGCCGCTGCGGAAGTTGGCTTCGGCCTGGGCGACGAGAAGGTCGAGTTCGCCTTCGGCGACGACCTTGCCGTCGAACAGATGAACCTGCCGCTGGGCGTAGGCGGCGAAGCGGGGGTCATGGGTGACCATGCAAATCGTCGCGCCTTCATTGTGCAGGTCGGCGAGAAGTCGCATCACCGCTTCACCGTTTTTGGAGTCGAGGTTGCCGGTCGGTTCGTCGGCAAGCAGGATCGATGGGGCACCCGCCAGCGCGCGCGCCACCGCGACCCGCTGCTGCTGACCGCCCGAAAGCTGCGCGGGATAGTGGCGCAGCCGATGTGCCATGTGCACGCGTTCAAGCGCCGCTTCCACGCGTTGTTTGCGCTCCGCCGAAGGCATGCCGGCGCGATAGGTGAGTGGCAGTTCTACATTTTCAAAGACAGTGAGATCGCCGATCAGGTTGAAGCTTTGAAAGATGAAACCGATCTCCTGATTGCGAATGCGTGAACGGTCCGCGAAGTTCAAATTGGCCACTTCGCGGCCGTTCAACGTGTAGCGTCCGTCGGTTGGCGTATCGAGCAGGCCGAGAATGGATAACAGCGTCGATTTGCCGCAGCCCGAAGGACCCGACATCGCCACATATTCACCGCGCCCGATCTCAAGATGCACGCCTGAAAGCGCATGCGTTTCGATCTCATCGGTGAAGAAGATTTTGGTCAGGCCTTCGATGGTGATGAGATCGGGCCTGCGTTCGTCTGCGGTGCTTGGTGGTGGCATCGGGGTTCCTTTCTGGTTTCGTTCATTTCGTTGCAAGAGCAACCGCAGATTCCCTTCGGGAATGACAAGCAAAAAGCGAAGCAACACAAAATGTCATTGCAGTCGCACCCGATCTGCCGCATCCCAGCGCGACATGTCTGAAAGCACCACCACATCGCCGGGCTCCAGCCCTGCGAGCACCTGGATATTGTTGACCGACGCGCGCCCGACTTTGACGGGCACCCGTGTCGCGGTCTTGCCGTCCGTCCCAACGCGAAACAGGCTGATGGTTGAGTTTTCATTGCCAAAAGCGGGCCGGCCCACATAAAGCACATTGCCCATTCGGTCGAGGTCGATGGTGCCGTCCCCCGACAGATCCGGCCGCGCCCCGGGCGGCAGCGCTGCGTCGAGCGCCACATCGACCGTGACTGTGCCGTTTTGCACGGCGGGATCGATGCGCGTTACATGGCCGGGGATTACGCCGTTGTGCGTATCGATCTCCGACGGTTGCCCGATCTCCATGTCGCGTGCCTGCGTTTCGGCGATCTTCAGCGAGGCCTTCAACTGATCCGGCTGCACGACCTTTGCTAGCGTGGTGCCCGCGGCCACGTGCTCGCCCACCTGTAACGGCACATCGACCAGCACGCCGGCAATCCCCGCACGAACGCTCAGCGCGCCCTGTTGCTTGCCTTTCAGCGAAAGCATGGCCTCTGCCTGCTGCACCTTGGCTGTTTGCACCGCCAGCTGCGTGTCGATCGTCTTACCGTTCACCACGAGCCGCTGCTGTTCCAGGTCATTGCGCTGTTGCAGCTCATCGGCTTTGCCCTTGGACGCCGAGTACGTCAACCCGCTGATCACGCCCAGTTCATAAAGTTTGCCGTCGGTTTGCGCTTGGAGCTGCGCCTGCTTGTCATCCGCGCCGACCGTGGCTGCGCCCGCGCGCTGGGTCATCATCTCGCTTTGCAGCCGCGCACGTGTGTTGGTGTAATCCGCCTGGGCGGCCTTGAGCTGCAACTGCGCATCGAGCAGCTGCTGTTCCAGTGCCGGGTCGACCAGATCCATCACAATCGTGTCCGGTTCCACATGCGCGCCGGGCAGCACGCGGATGCGCAGCACGGTGGCATCCGTTTCTGCCGGAATCAGCCGAACGCGGTCTTCGCGCGGCACCAGCGTGCCCGGCCCGCGCACCTGCCGTACCAGCGGTCCGCGCTTCACGGTGTCGGTCCACACCGCTGCATCGACGGTGGGCAGGGCGGGCTTGAGCCGTAGCACAAACGCCCCCGCCACCCCCAGTCCCACCACCAGCAACAGCGCCAGCAGAACGGTGCGCCGTGTCCGTTTGCGCTTCAAATCGGGCCGAGAAATATCCATTTGCTATGAACTAGAGCACGTGGCGTGCCAAATCCGTTCGGATTCCGTTCAGGCGCCGTTCAGGTGCGGATGCATGCGTGCGGATAGGCCCTTTACCTGTATCGGAAGCCGCAATCTGCGGTTTTTTCGCGCGGCGTGATGCTTCGATCAATACAGCTTCCCGGCTTGATCGAGCGCCAACGCAACATTGCGATAGGTAGAGCACCCAAACGCCGCAGCCCTCGGCCCATGGCGGTTCCCTCGAAGATGAGGAGCAAAGACGGACCCGTTTGCTCCATTTCCGCAGCAAAGCTGGCGTCTTCGACAGTTCCCGACACCACAGGATCAGGCGAACGGCCCTGAAGCTTTGCCCGGTTTCGGACAGGTGCTGTTCGGAAATGGACAGTAGCTGCCGTTAACTCCCCCGCAGCACCGTCGCAGGCTCCACAAGGGCGGCACGCCGCGCCGGCAGCGCACACGCGAACCCCGCCATGCTCAACACCAGCAACAGCACGCCCGCATAGGTGGGCGCATCGAGCGCCGAGATCCCGAACAGCATCGTTACCAGCAGACGGCCCGCGAACAGGCTGCCCAGGGTACCCGCGGCACAGCCCACCGCCGTCACGCACAGGCCCTGCAACAGGAACCGTCGCGCCATCGCACCCCGTGACGCGCCCAGGGTCAGCCGCAAGCCAATCTCCCGCTCCCGCACACGGCCCAGGTAGCTCAACGAACCATACAAACCGATGCAGGCGAGCGCGATGGCCGTGCTGCCAAAGGCGACCAGCAGCCCCGTGCGCAGGCGGTCCTCCGCGCCATTCTCCTCCAGTCGCTGCTGCAGCAACTCCATGGCATACACAGAGCGAGCCGGCTCGATCGCATGAATCCGTTGCCGGATCGGTTCTGCCATGGCGCGGGCGTCGCCCCGCGTGCGCACAAGGTACACCGGCGCGGCCGTGGGCGTGCTCAAGCAGAAGTAAACCGTAGGCGCGGGCGACGCGTTCAGCCCGTCCTCACGGGCATCCGCGACGATGCCGCGAATCTCCCCCGGCGGCGTGTAACCGGCTTGCGTATCGGCCGCCAGCGTGTGGCCGAGCACGGGCGCTTGTCCGAAATATCGATCGGCAAAACTGCGATTCACAAGCAGGTCGCTCGTGGTGGACCCCTGTCGACAGGCTTCACCGGCCAGCAGCGGAATGTGCAGGGTGGCAAAATAGCCTGCCGAAACCGTGCGGCTATCCGCCAAGATTGGCTGCCCGGCATTGTCGTGGCCATCGGGCCTGCTACCGACTTTGCCATCGATGCGAAAGGCGCTCTGGAACTTGCCGGGCACGCCGGGTAAGGCGCCGGCGGTGGCCACGGCTTCCACGCCGGGTAGTGCGCGCAGCGCATCCAGGGTGCGCTCCGTGCGCGCAGTCAGGCGCTGCATGTCGCCTGTTTCTCCCCACGAGCCGCTGATGTGAAACGTGAGCACATGGGCCGTGTCAAAGCCCGGCGCCACGCGCCCCAACGCTTGCAAACTGCGCAACAGAAGCCCCGCGCCGGTCAGCAACACCACGGCAAGCGCCACCTGAACACCCACCAGGTACCACTGCATTGTGCCGCGCGGGGCGGTTTGCGTGCGACCTGTTTTTGCCATGGATCGTGCGAGTTCACGGCGTGTGCCGCGCAGCGCCGGATATAGTCCGCAAACAAGCGTCGTCGCCATGGCGCACGCAAGGGTGTACAGCAACACACGCCAGTTCAGGGCGATCTCTTCGCCGCGCGGCAGCCCCACTGCCAACAGGCGCAGTCCATGTAGTGTGCCCGCCGCTACAAGCAGCCCAAACAGCGCACCCAGCACTGCCAGCGCAAAGACTTCTGCCAGCAACTGCCCCACCACGGCGCGGCGCGACGCACCGAGCGCGAACCGAACCGCGATCTCCTGCTCGCGGTCCGCTGTCCGCGCCAGCAGCAGCGCGGCCAGATTCGAGCAGGCGATCAACAGCAACAGCGACACGGAGCCATACAGCAACCACATCGAATCACGCACAGCACCGACGATCGTCTCTTTCAGCGGCACCATCATCACGCGCAGATCGGCATCCGACTTGGGAAACTGCATGGCAAGCTGGTGTTGCACCGTCTCGAGATTGGCCTCGGCCTGCGCTTCTGTGACACCCGGCCGTAATCGCCCGACGACGTTAAACCAGGTGGAATCGCGGCTTTGCGCGTAGGGGGCATCGGCGGGACTCGGCTCCCAAAGGTCCACTTCGCGATCCGGGTAACGAAAGCGTTCCGGCATGACGCCGACGATGGGGTAAACCGACTTACCGATGTGGAGTGCCTGCCTAAGCACGTCGGTCTCGCCGTGAAAGCGCTGTTGCCACAACCGATAACTGATAAGCACAGCATGGGGTCCGCCGAAGTGCTCTTCTTCGGGGCGAAACGCGCGTCCCAGCATGGGCGGCACACCCATGACCTCAAAAAAACGGGGAGCCACCAAGGCTTCGGTGAAGCGCTCCGGCAATGCGCCTGTAGTTTCCGTTAGATCGTCTTTGTAGTATCCCGAAAGCCCCGTAAAAGCGGCATTCAGGCGATTCCAATCCTCCAAACGCACCGAGGCCACAGAGCGGTTGGCATCGTGCGAGCGTTCATTCTGCTGCGACACTTGCATCAGCCGATCCGCCTCTGGAAACGGCAGCGCCCGCAACAAAATCGCATCGAGCGCGGAAAATACGGCACTGTTGGCGCCGATTCCCAATGCCAGTGTCGCGATGGCCGTCACGGAAAATGCAGGTGATCGCCGCAAAAAGCGCAGTGCCGCTCGAAGATGGAACATAAGCTGAAACACAAGCGCATCCAGCACCGCCGAAGCATGTACTTCCCGCAGCCGTTGCTTGGTTTGCTCGTGGCCGCCGAAGTCAACCGCGGCACGCCGCCGCGCTTCTTCCGGCGGAACACCTGCGCGCGATACCCTGCCGCGAGTTCTTCGAGATGGAAGACGATCTCCCGATCCAGATCGCCATCGACACGGTTCACCTTCGCTCGTTTTTGCTTAGCCATCTGTGCCCCCTACGCTTTCGTCGGCACGGCGCCAAGCACAAGGCCGATGGCCTCCGCCACGCGGTGCCAGCTCGCTTCTTCTTCCACCAACTGCTTGCGGCCCTTGGCGGAAAGCCGGTAAAACCTGGCCTGCCGCCCGCTTTCCGATGATCCCCACTCCGCCTTCAACCACCCTCGCAACTCCAGCCTGTGCAGTGCGGGATAAAGCGACCCCTGCTGCACCGTGAGCACGTCTCGCGACAGGCTCCGGATATGCAACGCGATGCCGTACCCATGCACCGGGCCCAGGGCCACGACTTTCAGAATCAACAGGTCGAGCGTGCCTTGCAACAGATCGGCTTTTGCAGCGGGTGACATGAGCCTCCTCGACATAACTCCAGACGTGCGCCGCCCGGATCATCCCCACATAGATCGCCTACACGTAGACAATCTACACATAGATAACCTACATATTGGAAGTGCATAGGAAACTTGTCAAGAAGAACTTAAAAGAAGCGACGGGTATTCCGTATTTCGGAAGCAACCTCCTGCCGCTGAGTTACACGAAAACCCGAAGACTTGTGCACCTTCGAATACCGTTGCCTGGACCATTCCTGAAGCGATAAAACGCAAAAAAGGCCACCATTGCTGGTGGCCTTTTCTGCTTGGAGAAGGATGCAGAGTTACTGGTTACGCTTCCAGTTGAGCAGATCGCCCAGGGTCGTGGAAGACGAGGAACCGGACCCGGAGGCGTTGGACTGCCCACCCTTGCCCTTGTTGCCGCCGCCGCCCTGATTGCCGACCGACTCCTTGTAGCTTTCCACCTCGGCGCGGCTGGCTTCTTCGCCAATCGCCTTGAGGCTGAGGCCGACCTTCTTCTCTTCCGGGCTCATCTTCACAATCTTGAACTCGTGCTCATCGCCCACGTTCAAGGTCAAGGGACGGCCATTCTCATCAGCAGCTTCGGACACATGGCAAAGACCTTCGACGCCTTCGGCAATCTCGACGAAAGCGCCGAACTGCGCGGTACGGAGTACCTTGCCGTGCACCACGTCGCCCGCACGGTGCTGCTCGAAGAAGGTGTCCCACACATCCGGCTGCAGCTGCTTGATGCCCAGCGACAAACGGCGGTTTTCAGGCTCAACGCCCAGTACAACGGCTTTGACCTTTTCACCCTTCTTCAGCACTTCCGAGGGATGCTTGATGCGCTTGGTCCAGCTCAGATTCGACACGTGGACAAGACCGTCGATCCCGTCCTCGATCTCGATGAATGCACCGAAGTCGGTGAGGTTGCGCACGCGGCCTTCAACTTCGGCACCGGTCGGGTACTTGTCTTCGAGCGCTTCCCACGGATTGTCCTGCAACTGCTTCATGCCGAGTGAAATGCGGCGCTCCGTCGGGTTTACCTGAATGATCAACACCTCGACCTCGTCGCCAGGCTTGACCATCTTCGATGGGTGCTTCATCCGCTTGGACCAGGTCATCTCGGACACGTGCACCAGGCCTTCGATACCCTGTTCAAGCTCCACAAACGCGCCGTAGTCGGTGACCGAAAGTACACGGCCGCGCACCTGGGCACCGATCGGGTAGCGCTCCACCGCATCGAGCCATGGATCAGGTGTCAACTGCTTAAAGCCGAGCGAAACGCGCTGCTTGTCTTTGTCGAACTTCAGCACCTTGACTTGAATTTCGTCGCCGACGTTGACCAGATCGCGCGGATGCGTCAACCGACCCCAGCTCATGTCCGTGATGTGCAGCAGGCCGTCCAAGCCGCCCATATCGACAAACGCGCCGTAATCGGTCAGGTTCTTGACGACGCCCGTAAACACGGCGCCCTCTTCAAGGTTGGCAAGCGTCACGTCTTTTTTGGCGTTCTGCTCTTCTTCCAGGATCTCCTTGCGCGAAACCACGACGTTGCCGCGCTTCTTATTCAGCTTGATGACGCGCACATCGATGTTCTGGCCGATATAAGCGTCCAGATTGCGCACAGGGCGGATTTCCACCTGCGAACCGGGCAGAAATGCCTTGATGCCGATGTCGACCGTGATGCCGCCCTTGACGCGCGACACAACCACGCCGGTCACGGGAGTCTTGGTATTGGCGGCCTCTTCCAAACGGTCCCACACCTTGTGGCGCAGCGCCTTTTCGTAGCTGACGAGGTACCCGCCCTCATAGTCATCGCGCTCCACAACCACTTCGATCGTGTCGCCCACCTGGAACTTGGGTGCGCCCGTGTGATCGACGACCTGCTCCAAGGGAATCAGCCCTTCAGACTTGAGGCCGAGGTCGACCACCAGGTGCTTGTCGGTGATCTTGACGACTGCGCCGGTCACGACCGTTTCTTCGGCGGTGAGCGATTGGGCGGTGTCTTTTTCCGCGGCCTGTTCACGGTCGAAGCTTGCAAGGGCGAGCGCGAAGTCATCGGCATCGTACTCGGGCTCGGCCCCCTGAAGGTCGGCGCTTTGTGCGCCGGCACTCTGCAGGCTGGCACCCCGGGTTCCGGCAACCGGCAAACCGGCGGCTGGCGAACCGGCAGCTTGTTCCGCAATGGAAGCGGAAGCGGGAGCGGCAGCACTTGCGGTTTGGGGCGTCAACGTGCCATGTTCCGGCACCTGCGCGTCATGCGCAGCTTCAGGAACGTCGGTGAGCTCGTGCGAAAGGGTTTCGGTGGTTTCTGGCATGGTGGAATCGAGTGTGGTGTTCAGGGATTTGCTCTCGGTAGTGAGGGATGGGTGGTCAAAGTCGGCCATGGTCAAGCTCCGGGATTCAGTATGACTCCGGCCTCGAAAAAACAGGCATCACGCCGTTCAGCCACCCCGTCAGGTGGCAGCATACGCGTGAATGTCAGAAGGGAGTCGGGCGAAGCATGTAAGAGCGGATGCGACTGAATCCCGTGCGCAAACGCTACAGAGCTAGAATAGCAAGGGGCGATTCTTCTGTCAAATAGTCGTTTCCATCCGCTGTTTCTACGATAGATGGAGTTTCGTTGCACGCTCAAAGGTAGGCCGTCGATTCAACCGCCAATTTCCGTTAGACGCCTTCCCCTCGGCTTTCGACGCACAGGATCTTTCCGGAATACGGGGTGCAAGTCTGGCCATGCCGGAACGGTAGCCTTTTTCTCTATTCCGACCCTTTGCTGTCCGGCGCTCTTATACTCACCCTATGGATCAGCTATGGACACCGTGGCGCTATAGCTACATCACCGAACCGAAAGACAAGCACGCCCGACCCGGTGTGCCCGAAGCTCTGGCAGGGTGGCCGGGCGACCACGGCTGCGTTTTCTGCAATCTCCTCGCTGCCGCAGACTGGAGCATCGGTCAAGGCATGCCCGCCGTCGAAGCCGAGCGCGCCATCTATCTCCTGGAACGCGGCGAAACGTGCTTCGTCATCCTGAACGGCTTTCCGTACAACAATGGCCACCTGCTCGTCATCCCCTACCAGCACGAGCGCAGCCTTGCCGCCCTGCCGCTGGCTGCCGCCGAAGAGATGATGCGCCTGGCGCGCCGGGCAGAAACGGCCCTGCGTTCCGTTTATCAGCCGCACGGCCTCAATCTGGGCATGAATCTGGGTGAATCCGCCGGTGCCGGCGTCGCCGACCACCTCCATCTGCATGCCCTGCCCCGATGGACCGGCGATACCAACTTCATGACCGTGGTCGGGGAGACTCGAGTACTACCGGAGATGCTTGCAGGGAGCTGGGAGCGCCTGCGTGCGGCCTTGGCGGACCTGCCGATGGAATCCCCGGCGCAGACGGCGTCAGCCCATACAGCCCCGTCCCTCCCGGTACCCGCGTTGCCTCAAAATTCGTAATCTGCCAGCCTTGTCCGGGTACGTGCTGGTACACCCGCGTGTAGCGGAAAGACCCGCTCAGAGCTTGGCCTTCCGAGGTGCCTTCCAGCCTGGCAAGCGAGGTGACCACGGCCAGCTTGCCGCTGATCTTGATCTTCGTATCGGAAACATCGATGCGCCTCAGCTCTATCTGCCGGGAACGCATCCGATCCAACTGCTGCGCCTTGGTAACGACCTGGCCCCCGGCGGTGATGCCGAGAAACTCATCCGCCAATAGGTGGTCCATCTCCGGGATGTTTTCAGCCAGTTGCGCTTCCCGCCACGCCGCCTCGAGCGAGACGATCTCTGCCCGTTCCACGCGTTTGCGCTCATGCCGCTGCGCTACGCCGGCCGGTGCCGCCAGCCAGACAAGAAGCCCCGCCGAGATCCACCGCGTTGACCGGATCGACCCGCACATGGGCAAATCCTAGACCCGCAGCGCTTCCCAGTCAAAAATTCACCCTACAACTATAGGGGAACTCTCCGAAACCCTC
This sequence comes from uncultured Acidobacteriaceae bacterium, assembly GCA_964246645.1. Classification (GTDB taxonomy): domain Bacteria; phylum Acidobacteriota; class Terriglobia; order Terriglobales; family Acidobacteriaceae; genus Granulicella. The sequence continues at coordinate 15,616 of CAXTRN010000023.1, read as the reverse complement.
ACAAACCAGGCCCTGCGCTACTGATTTAACCCTGTCGGACCGCGGATTTTACTGCCGCGCCTCCGCCGGCATCTGCCCGGCGATCCAGCGCGTCACGCGGGCATCGAGCAGATCGAGCGGCAAAGCGCCTCCGTTTAAAATCTCATCGTGGAACGCGCGGATGTCGAAATGCGTCCCCAATTGTGCCTTTGCCCGCTCTCGCAGTTCGCGAATCTTCAACTGGCCCATCTTGTAGCCCAGCGCCTGTCCCGGCCAGGCGATGTACCGGTCGGTTTCCGACTGCGCCAGCGTGTCGTTCACATCATTGGCATGCATGTAGTCGATCACCTGCTGCCGTGTCCACCCCTGGTCGTGGATGCCGGTATCGACTACCAGGCGCACGGCGCGAAACAGTTCCGAGTTCAAACGGCCGTAATCGGAGACCGGGTTCGCGTAAAAGCCGATCTCTTTGCCGAGTTCCTCGGAGTACAGCGCCCAGCCCTCCATGTACGCCGTAAAAAACAGGGTTCGCGTTCGGAAGTTCGGCAGCCCGGTAAGCTGTTGTGCCACCGAAATCTGCATGTGGTGGCCGGGAATGCCCTCGTGGTAAGCCGTGGCTTCATCGTTGACCAGACTGCGCGTGGCCGGGTTGGCAACCGCCACCACCACGCGCCCGGGACGGCTGCCGTCCGGGCTGCCCGGGTTGTAGTGTGTCGCATTTGCCGCCTGAAATGCCGGCATCGGCTCCACCGTCACCGGCTGCTTGGGCAGCAGATGGAAGAGCTCCGGCAACTTCGGCTGCATGCCGGCGATGTACTTGCGAAAATCCGCGACAATCTGTTCGCCGTTCTCAGGCCGCCAGCGCGGGTCGGCGTTGATAGCCGTGCGCCAGGCGCCCACGTCTTTGTAGCCCTGTGCCACCGCCAACGTGTTCAGTTCCGCAGTGATGCGCGCCACCTCCCGTAAGCCGATCTCATGCACCTCCACGGGAGAAATGGCGATGGTCGTACCTTCCCGCACGGCCAGCGCGTACCGGCGCTTGCCCTCGGGCAGGCTTTCCACCGACAGCGTCATGCGGCCGTGCGGCGCATAGTCGGTCCGCACGAACTCGGCAAATTTGCGGTACGCCGGAAATACCTCCGCACGAAGCGCTTCGGTGATCGCTGCCGTGAGCCGCTTTTGGTCCGCGGCGGAGATGGCCGCCGGATATTTCGTCGTCGGCATCGCAAAAGGATCGGCAGCGACGATCCCTTCGCACTGCGCTGGAATCTGCTCCAGCAGGAACCGTACCGGCATCAGGCCATCGTGCTCCCCGGCCCGCATCACCTCGATGGTCTGGTCGAGCACACGCGGAATCGCGTGCAGCCGCGCCACGTAATCCTCGTAGTGCCTGACAGAATCAAACGGCATGCTCAACGGCAGGTCGGCCAGCGCCAGGGGCGCGGAATCCATCTGGTTAACGGGCATTTCGTACGTCTTCAGCGCGTACCGGTCATCGTCGAGCGACAGGGTGCGGATCAGCAGATCGTGCGACAAACGGTCCGTGTCGCCCATGCCGTCGGTCGAAATCGCCTTTGCCCGGGCCAGAAATGTATCCGCCGTCGCATGCTGCCGCGTCGCAGCCGCTAACGACACATCCGCGAGGCGGTCGTTGTAGCGGTAATCCCCTAGGGTCGTCGCCAGTTCCGGGCTTTCGCGCAACTCGTCCTGGTAGTACTGCTCAAACAGCGCATTCTGCGCGGCGACCCGGGCCGCGAGATCCGAGTGATCCGAGAGACCCGAGGTTGATCCCGTCGCCGAGGGCGCGGTTTGCGCGACGACGCTGCAGGCGGCAGCAAGCAGGGAAAACGTGAGAAGCAGACATTTCGGCATGTAGCGGCAGAGTATCAGCCCCAGGCGCCATCGCTACAGAAATGATGGGCTCCAAACGCGTATGCCGCGTACGAAAGGCGCGAGCCGAAGCCCACGCCTTTTCTTTTAAGCGACTCGCACTTTTCTTGAGTTGCCGACGCTGTTCGTTCAGAAAACCTGTGCATCCATTGATTACGCACCCCAGGCCGCGCCCTTGGTGTTACTCGCCCTTGCCGGCAAAGCTCCAATGCCGCACCGGACCTACATCCACATGGACGAACTCGCTCACGGGGTAATAGCCCACGCCGCCCGCCTGCAGGCTCATCGCGATATCGCGCAGGTGGCTCGTGGTGACGCCCGGAATGCGGATGTCGATTGCTTTCGCCTGCATGTGCTGCGAATTTTTCGCCACCCCGGTCACAGCCGAGCGGGTGCGGAGGAAATTATTCGACCAGGGCGTCCGGTAGCCGCAGACCACATCGATCGTACCGTTCTGCCTGCCCAGCCTGGCCAGTACATTGTGCAGAAGATCGAACTCGCGTACGTCATAGTGGCTCACATCCTGGGTGCGATGGTCGCGGAGGAAGTGGTTCAACTCCGCGATCGCGCTCGGAATATACGTGTTGCCGATGCGATACACCACGTCGAGGTCCTCGCCCGTGTGCAGGTGATGCAGGTGCAGCTCGTAGCGCTGGCCGACAGCCTCGAGAGGACTGTGCAGCGCCGTGGGCGCAGCGGCAGCCGCCTCATGCCGCTCTTCAGCATGCACACCGGCTCCCGCCGCCAACAAAGAAGCCGCGCAGACACCGGCGGTGATCGACGCGAAAGCCCTGCTGGAAAGGTTGTTGGTGCGGAAAGAGGACGAATGAAAAGACGCAAGGGCCCGGGTGACGCATAGACGCAGATTCAAGCTGGATATCTCCGGTGCAGATCTGAGGTTTTGAAGGAAAGCGAACACTTGAATGCGATTCGCCAATCGTCATTCGCCTGTCCTCATTCTACTGCAACACAAGAAAACATACAGCTCTCCTTCTCATTTTTCGAGAACGGAAGTGGAATGGACGGTGCACCGATCGGGGCACTGACCCGGATAGACACCGTGTGCCGGCCTGCCTTGCTCGGAGGTGCTTCCTCTATGGCCGCGCAGAAGGGTACTGCCGAACAGTACTGCCTGGCCGCATGCGCCCAGGCAGCCGCCATCAAAAAGCCGGGAGTTCCTCCGCCGGAACCCATTGCTACACTGGCAGCATGCCCGTCCTTGCCGCGCTTTCGCCCGCCATCCTCGCTCAATATCAGCCCGTGATCGGTCTTGAGGTGCACGTGCAACTGCTCACCGCGACCAAGAACTTTTGCGGCTGCAAGAACGAGTACGGTGGGCAGCCGAACACCCACACCTGCCCCACATGCCTCGGGTTACCGGGTGCCCTGCCTGTGCTGAATCGCGATGCCGTGGAAAAAGCCGTGCTGGCCGCCTCGGCCATCGGCTGCCGCATCAATGAGATTTCCGTGTTTTCGCGCAAAAATTACTTCTATCCCGACTCGCCCAAGGGCTACCAGATTTCCCAATTCGACAAGCCCCTGGCCGAGTTCGGCTCCATCACGGTGCTCGATGCCGACGGCCAGCCGAAACCGATCGGCATCACGCGTCTGCACCTTGAAGAGGATGCCGGTAAAAGCCTGCATGACGGCTTTGCGGATTCCAATCTGCGCACTTACATCGACCTGAACCGCTGCGGCACGCCGTTGATCGAGATCGTCTCCGAACCGGACCTGCGCACCCCCGACGAGGCCTTTGAATACCTCACCCGGCTCAAGGAAATCCTGCTGTACACCGGGGTTTCAGACTGCAACATGGAAGAGGGTTCCCTTCGTTGCGATGCCAACGTGAGCGTGATGCGAAAAGGGGCCACGCAGTTCGGCACCAAAGCCGAAGTGAAAAACGTCAACAGCTTTCGCTACATCCGTGCGGCGCTCGAGTATGAAATCGAGCGCCAGATTGGCGTCATCGAAGACGGCGGCCGCGTGGTGCAGGAATCGCGGCTGTGGAACAACGCCGAAGGCCGAACCGTTTCCATGCGTTCCAAGGAGCAGGCCCATGATTACCGCTATTTTCCTGAACCGGACCTGCCGCCACTGGTCGTCGGCGCAGCCTGGAAGGATGCCATCCTGGCCGCCCTGCCCGAGCTGCCTGAAGCGCGCCGCGCCCGCCTGCTCGCCCAATATGGCCTGAGTACGCAGGACGCCGCCACCATCGCGGCCGACCGCACTTTTGCCGATCGCTTCGAGCTTGCCGCCAAGCTCGCCAAAAACCCCCGCCGGGTCGCCGCCATTCTGCTCAGCGAGATCACTGCCCGGCTGCGTGCGGCCGACCTCGCCTTCGAGCAATCGCCCGTTACGCTCGAAGGCATCGTGCTCGCCGCCGATCTCGCCGAAGCCGGCGAAATCAGCTCCAAACAGCTAAAACAGCTGCTCGACACCTGCTTTGCCGAAGGCCGCGATTTTGCCTTCGTCTACAACCGCGACAAGCCGCAGCAGATCTCGGACAGCTCCGCGATCGAGGGCCTCATCGACCAGGTCATTGCCGCCAACCCGGCCCAGGTCGGCCAGTTCAAAGGCGGCAAGCGCACGGTCGCCGCCTTCTTTGTCGGTCAGGTGATGAAGCTCAGCAAGGGCCAGGCCAACCCCGCCCTGTTGAACGACCTGGTCGTAAAAAAGCTCGACGCGCAATAGTCAATTGCCCTTACCCATCGCGGTCACCGGTGGCCCTCAATAGGCCCTCAACGATCGCAGCACTCAGTGCAGCGTTTCCGGGATCACCGCATACTGCAGTAGAAGTTCGAAGGGCACTACCTGCAACGTGGCCTCGTGCGTGGCCTCCAGCATCACCGGACAAGCGGCGCCGGCGCGCTGCGCCTGTAGCCAGCGAGCGGCGCACACACACCAGTGATCGCCCGGTTTCAGCCCCGGAAAACCGTACTGCGGCATCGGCGTCGAAAGATCGTTGCCCATGGCGGCGGAGGTGCGGAGAAACGGCTCGTTCACGATGCAGCAAACCGTGTGCACGCCTGCATCGTCCGGACCGGTATTGCAACAGCCGTCGCGGTAAAAGCCGGTCATCGGCTCGCAGCCGCAGGTTTCGAGCGGCTGCCCTAAAACATTCTTTTGCTTGGTCGAGGTTTCGGCAGCAGACATGCCGCAAATTGTAGTGGTTTGCCCTAACAATGGGGAAGCGACCACCAACGCCGGTGCTGCTTGCCGTTCCTTTCAGGCCACATCAGGACCAGCTACGCCACAGGCAAGCCGGTGAGCATAGGCGAGGCAGCTTCCGGCATCCCGGACTGTAGGACTCTGGACGCCGACACTGCGGATACCGACACGGCCGACACCGACACGGCCGACTCTGGCACTGCGGTCTCTCCGGTCTCTCCGGACTCTCCGGGCAATGGCACCGGTAAGGTGATCCGAATGGTCGTGCCGTGGCAGGCACCGCGCGTTGTGCTGCGCAGCGTCAGGCTGCCACCCTGTTCTTCAACGATGCCCCGCGTCACCCACAGGCCCAACCCGGTGCCGCGCTCGCCTTTGGTGGTGAAAAACGGCTCAAAAATCGATTGAAGGTGGGAACGCTCAATGCCATGACCCGAGTCGGAAACCGTGACCACCGCCCGCGACCCCCGCAAAGAGGCCCGCACCAAAATCTTGCCGCCACTTCCTTCCATCGCTTCCAGGGCGTTCCCAACGATGTTGGCGAAGACCTGCCGCAACGACGGGTCAAAGTGCGCCGTGTGCAGCGCCTCTCCATACCGGGGCACAATCTCGACGTGGTGCTGCGCCGCTCGCGAACTGAACAGCTGCACCACCTCTTCCAGCAAGGATCGCAGATTCAGGGTGCGGCCCGGGATCTTGCGATAAAAACTCAGTGTCGACCGGGTGATATGGCCGACCCGATCCAGCTCACGAGCCGCCACCGCGACCAGCTCCTGGGCTTGCGGCGTTAAATCGTTCAACTGCAGCAGATAGAAGATGTTCGTCAGCGCTTCAAGAGGATTGTTGATCTCGTGCGCCAGGGTGTTGGCCATGCGGCCGGCTGCGGCGAGCCGCTCGGAGTTGATGAGTCGCGTCATCAAATCGGCGGTTTCCCGCTCTGCCGTGCGACGCGCTGAGATGTCCTCGACCACGCAAAGCAGCGTGGTTTCCGGCGCACCCGAAACCCCGTCATGCCGCAGCAGGGACACCGTCAACTGCGCTGGAAAGGTGCGCCCGTCGGCACGCAAGAGATTCCGCTCCACGCGATACCCGGCGCGGGTGCCCGCCAGCAGCTCCGCCAAAAGCGCCTTGTCCGCTTCCTGCTCGGAGGGCAGCAAAAAATCCTCGAGCCGCAAGGAATGCAGCTGTTCTTGCGAAACACCCAGCATCTCCGCAAGGCGCTGGTTCGCGAGCAGAAATCGGCCGCCAACGACGGTGTGCGCCATGCCCACCGCGGCCTGGTTGAAGGTGGCGGAAAAACGCTCCTGCGCCAGCCGAAGCTGCGCTTCGGTTTGCAAGCGTTGGCGGCGGCGCGCTGCATCGGCCAACTCACGTTCAACTGCCGGCACCAGCCGTTCCAAATGCCCTTTCAGTACGTAGTCGTGCGCGCCGGCCCGCATCGCATTTACGGCTGAAACCTCGTCGATGGTTCCCGAAACGATGATGAACGGCAGGTCAATCCCACTTGCTTGAATCAAGGCCAGGGCATCCCGCGCGCCGAAGCTGGGCAGGGTGTAATCGGCAATGACCAGATCCCAGGGGCGTGGTTGCGCAAGCGCCGCGGTCAGCTCGGCCGCCGTTTCCACACGCACCGCTTCCAGCGCATACCCGGCACGGGAAAGGTGCCGTCGCAGCAACAGGGCATCTTCCTCATAATCTTCGATGATGAGGACGCGCAGCGTGGGCTGATCTCGAGTTACTGTACCGGTGGACATTGATTCAGGAGCAGCCAATACAATCCAAGCTGCTTGGTAGCCTCGGCAAATTCGTTGAAGTTAACAGGTTTCCGGATATAGCTGTTCACGCCCAACCGGTAGCTTGCCACAATATCGCGCTCTTCATCGGACGAGGTCAGCACCACGACCGGAAGCAAAGCCGTTTTATCGGAGGCGCGAATCGCGCGTAACACGTCCAGGCCATCCACCTTGGGCAGCTTCAGGTCGAGCAGTACCAGTTGCGGTCGCCGCTGTGTTCCGTCGACAATGCGCTTCATGAAATCGAGCGCTTCTTCCCCATCACGCGCCACCTCGATCTCATTGGCGACCTTGGCTTTGCGCAGTGCCCGCATGGCAAGCGCCTCGTGATCCGGATCATCTTCCACAAGCAGAATCATGCTTTCACTCATTGCTCATCGCTTTCGGGACTACGTGCTGCCCGTTTTCGGGAAGGTTTGTGTTCAGCGTAAAGAAAAATGTCGCGCCGTGACCGATCTCTGCTTCTGCCCAGATTCTTCCATGATGCCGCCAAACAATGCGTGACACAGTAGCCAAACCGATGCCGGAACCCTTAAAATCGCGGTCTCCGTGCAGCCGCTGAAAGGCAGTAAACAGCCGGTCCACGTATTGCATGTCAAACCCTGCCCCGTTATCACGGATAAAGTATACGGGCTGCCCTTCTTTCGTTGTTTGCCCAAACTGCACCTGGGCGTTCTGCGTTTTAGACGTAAACTTCAGGGCATTGCCGAGCAGATTTTCAAAAGCCACGCGCATGAGCCGTGGGTCCGCGTCTGCGCTGACCTGCTCCTGCACAAGGAACTCCACCGGCTGTGGTGCGTCGTTCCCGCGCAGCTCTTCAAAGATCAGGGTTGCCAGCTGCGACAGGTTGACCCGCTCGCGCTGCACCTCCGAACGCGTCACTCGCGAAAGCTGCAGAAGTGCATCGATCAACGTGCCCATGCGCTGCACGCCGCCGCGCACCCGCTGGATGTAGTCTCGCCCTTCCTCGTTGAGCAGCTCTGAAAAATCCTCTGCCAGGGCGAGCGAAAATCCATCGATGGTGCGCAAAGGCGCGCGCAGGTCATGGGACACCGAATAAGAAAACGCCTGCAACTCCTGATTGGCCTCTTCGAGTTCGCGCGTGCGCTGCTCCACACGCGCTTCCAGCCCAGCATTTACCTGCTGCAGTTCCGCATTGACCTTTTTCAACTCCGCATTCAAGGTGACAATTTCGGTTGCGCGCGCGGCCAGCTGTTCGCGGTCGCGCTGCGTTCGAATCAACTGCTGAAAGGCGACAAACAGCAGCACCAGATCCAGCAGCGTTGCGCCCGCAAACGAGATCACCACATTCCGTTTCGCGGCATCTGCCTGGGCATACCGGTCCGCAAGCAACCGTCGCTCCTCATTTTCGATCTGCGTGATGGCGTAGCGCACGCCGATGCCGCCGTCGGGGCTGTCGGAAAGCGCAGGCCGCAGCAACGCCGGCGAAACGGCAGACTCTTTATGGCCGCGGCGCACCGAAAGCGCGGCGTCCAGGGCGCCCAGCTTCACGGCAACGCGCTTACGCAAGACCGCAATGCGTTCCTGCTGCGAACGGTTATCCACGGTCAGCTGCTGGACACGGCCAATCCCCGCGTACGCCCGCTGTACCGCCTCATGGTACCGCCGGTCAAAATCCGGCTCGCCTGTCAGCAGGTAGGCGCGCGTGGAGCTGTTGGCGGTGCTCATGCTCAGAAACACGCTTTCGGTTTCGGTGAGAACCTGCAACGTATGCGCCAGCCAGTGTTCCGCATCGAACAGGCTTTTTAGCGCCAGCGACGCAACCCACGCATTCAGCAGAACCATCAGCAGAGCGCCGGCGGTGAGAGCACGATAGGGTACGGTACGCTTCATCTCAAGCTCCACCCTACTAAAAATCTTTGCCGGCGCAACGCTACTTTCAGGTCATGGAATCGCCAAACGCAACCCAAACTGTTCCAAATCGCAACATGGAGCAAGACGGAGCGACACAGGACGCCATCTCCGGGCATGTGGGGAGGCCTTGCGGGCGGCGTTTATTTTAGTTCGGAGCCCATGCCACGTAGCCGAATGTGGAAGCGCCGTTTCCTTGCAGGGCGTGGTAGTGCTGGCGGATAAAGCCACACATCGGCTCGGTCACATCGTTCCGGTGTACCGGCCAGGCTCTGTACGGGTAATAAAAGGGTGGACCGATCCGGAACGGCGATCGGGTGCTTACGACCGTACAGGCATTTTCCCGGCCGGCCAACATGACCAACGGACGCTCCGGATGCAGGTGCATTTCTTCCACCTTGCGGGCCACAGCCTCCGTTGTCAGCACATTTTCATTCTCAAAGTAGTACCCTTCCTCGATTTGCGGCGAATGGTATGTGCCGAAGCGACCCGGGGCAAAGCCAAACGGTACTTCCACCACCGTTCCAGGGGCGAGGTGAAACATGGCCGCAACGTCATACTTCCTTTGCGCTGTCGCCGATCGCAAAGTTTCGAATTTCGTCTTCGCCAGTGCCGGTCCCAGGCTCCGTGTCATGCTTGCGAGCACCCACCCATCGAGGCGTGGTTGATACCGTGCAGGCGTAAGGCTCCACAGTGCCGGCAAGGCCGCTTTTTCCATCTGCATGCCCGATTGACTCACCATCGTTCCCGCAAAAAGCAGACCATACACCACCCACATCGCCGGCCAAAAAACGCGGCGCAGCGACGGCAAGGCGGTAAGCAAAAAGCTGCCCGCGATCATGACGCCCAAAGGGTTTAAAAGCGTGTGCAACGGGTCGCAACGCCCAAGGGCGGCCGCAAGACTGCAAGCAGAAACCGCCACCAACATCACCAACGCGTCGGGCCGGCCCAGGCGCAACCGCTGCCCGACATAGCAGGCGGCCAGTCCCGTCAGCAGAAAAAGCAGGAGAACGTGCGGGGCCGGGGTCACCGGAAGATTAAAGCCGCCGGTGCTGAACGCCCGTAACGTGTAAAACGTTCCGGTCCGGGCGGCCGCCGCACTGATCGCCCCCATGACGACGAGATTTGCCGCAAAGGCCAAAAGGTTTACCCCCCGCCGGAGATGCCCGAAGCACAGCAGATACGCCGTGGTGCCGACAGCGAACGCTATGCCGAGTTCCGGCGAAATGAGCAGCAAAACCCCGTACATCGGCGCCGGCAAAAGCAGCGTAAGCGGCTGCGATGCAGGGGATTCCGAAGGCGCGAGGCGGCGATACAGCACCAGGCCGAAAAAGCACGGCAGCGTGTAACGAAACAGCGAATACGTAACACCGAACGTAAACAGATTGAGAACGGAAAAGGTCCAGAACAAAAGGAAGATGGACCGCTTTGCGCCATCCGGCACATCCACCCACAGAATCGTCTGGTACAGCAACCATGTACCCAGCAACACAAGGGTGATCCAGAAAATCCCGTAGCCGTCGCCCACCGGAAGATGCAGCCCACGCGCAAGAAACGCCGGAAGGTATAAAAAAGCGGCGCCATAGGCGTACTCGAAATCTTTGTAGGGGATTCGGCCTTCCCCTAAAAGCTTGATGCGATCGATCAGGTAGATCGATTCACTCACGCCGTCGAGTTTGCGTGTGATCAGGTGCAGTACGCCGGCCAGCCCTCCGGAGACGACCAGCGCCTTTTTCAAGGTAGAAGCGCCAAGTGGCCGACTCAAACGGAACTGCAGCGAAAAGTCCGGCCCGCACCAGGCAAGCAGGATCGCACCCAGGGCCACCAGGGCCGCCGCTACGCGATTGTTATAGCCGAACACGTAGGAATCGGCGTACACCCGGGTGCCGGGGATACGGTAAGGCAGCCAGGTGATCGCCCGCAAAAACAGCATCGAGCCCAAAAGGAGTGGAAGGGCTCGATGCTGCGGCGTTCTGGTGCGGTATGCCGGAAGACTACTTTGCAAGGAGGGCTAGCTGCTCCTGGTACTCCGCATATGGGCCCTTGTGGTCGGTGATGTGGAAGCGGGCCGGGCCGCCCTCGAAGTGCCATATCCGGGTACCGACCTCTTCAATCATGTCCTGATCGTGCGTGACCAGAAACACGGTGCCCTCATACTTTTGCAGCGCCTGATTCAGCGCGTTGATCGACTCGAGATCCAGATGGTTGGACGGTTCATCCAACACCAGTACGTTCGGTTTTTGTAGCATCAGCTTGCAGAAAAGCAGCCGTGCGGCCTCACCGCCGGAAAGCGCCTCGGTTTTCTTATTGCCTTCCTCACCACGGAAGAGCATCTGCCCGAGGATGCCGCGAATGTCTTCCTTCGAGGCCTTCGGATCGTAGCTGTGCAGCCACTCAGCCGTGGTGGTGCCTTTGGGAATGGCAGCCGTGTGATCCTGCGCGAAATAACCGATCTGCGCCTCATGCCCCCACTTCACCGTGCCCTCGTCGAGCGCTGTGGTGTAGCTTTCTTCCACGCCCGGCGCACCGGCAAGCAGCGCTTTTAACAGCGTCGTTTTCCCCTGGCCGTTGCGCCCCACCAACACAATCTTTTCGCCACGCATCACCGAACCGGTGAAGTCTTGAAGAACATGCTCCACCGTGCCGTCCGGTTGCGTGTAGGTTTTGTTTACCTTTTCAAACTCCAAAAGGTGCTTGCCGGAGGGCCGCTCCAGGCGAAAGCTGATGAACGGACGCTGAATGTTGGACCGTGCCAGGTCCGTCGTGGCCAGCCGCTCGACCTCTTTCTTGCGCGAGTTGACCTGGCTGGATCGCGTACCGGCAGAAAAGCGCGCAATAAACTCATTCAACTGGGCAATTTTTTTTTCGCGCTGCTCATTCTGGCTTTCGATCCGGCTGCGTACCTGCGTCTTTTGCAGCACCATCTCGTCATACCCACCGTTGTAGGTGATGATCGTCTCGTAATCGATGTCGGCGATGTTGGTGCAAATGGAGTTCAAAAAATACCGGTCGTGCGAAATGGTGATCACGGTCCCGTTGTAGCGCAGCAGAAAGTTCTCAAGCCAGTGAATTGACTCGAGATCGAGATAGTTTGTGGGCTCATCCAGAAACAGCGCTTCCGGGTTGCCGAAAAGCGCCTGCGCCAGCAGAACACGCACCTTCTGACCGCCCTGCAACTCGCTCATCTTGCGTTCATGCAGTTCGTCGGGGATATCAAGCCCTTGCAAAAGAATGGCGGCATTGCTTTCCGCCTCATAGCCGTCCTCTTCGCCGACGACGCCTTCGAGTTCGCCGAGCCGGATGCCGTCGTCATCGGTCATTTCGGCTTTGTTGTAGATCACTTCGCGCTCTTCGAGCGCCGCCCATAACGGCTTGTTGCCCATAATGACCGTGTCGATCACGCGGTACGCATCGAACTCGTACTGGTTCTGCTTCAGCACGCCAAATTTGCGCGGGCGCACCACCGTGCCCTTTTGGGCATCGAGTTCGCCGGTGAGTACCTTCATAAAGGTCGACTTGCCGGCCCCGTTCGGACCGGTGAGCCCATAGCGACGGCCATCCGTGAAGGTCACCGATACGTCTTCAAACAACAGCTTTGCGCCGTAGCGCATAGAAACACTCGAAACGGAAATCATCAAAACCTTTCACGCAATAAGCCGGGGAAGGCTCAAGCCGCTTTCGCCAAGCTCCTGGACAAAAACAAAATGGGATCATCTAATCCAAGCAAAGGACTCCCGATAGCCCGGTACACCGTGCCCAAATGTGGGATGTCAAAAAACTTCCGGAGAGCGTCCACGGCAATACTATCCCCCTGCTGAATACTCACGGAATTGATCTTCAACCAATCTGGCCCAAGACCCCCTCGCAGCTTTTCGAGAACAAGGGAGGTAGCCTGCCTCAAACCCATGCCGTCGAGTTTGGGTGAAGATAGGACGAGGGATCGGAAACCGCCGTCTTCAAAAGGAACCAGCAAAGCCAATGTGAGCGGACCGGTCTGCACATCCTCGTCCAGTTCGCGCAAGACTGGCAGAAGGCGCTCAAAGAATTGATCGGTTACCACCGTTGTGAGAGCCATGGCAGAACCCCTTCCGGATCTGAGCGGAGCACCTCAAGCATTGCCTGAGCGTTCTGCCGCGATTTGCGAATCGCGTAACGGTCGTCAAGTTGCCATCCAGTCACAATGCTCCAGTTTCCCGCAAATTCAGCTGACACCGACTGCTTCTCTTCTATGGGCAAACGAAGTCCTGCAAACAAAGCCAGTACCCAAAAATCATGGGTCTTGAATACTTGGCGGACGCCCGCCTCTCCGTCAGGGTACTCGGCAAGAGCAAGCGATTTGCAGATACACGCCTTTAAGGCAAGCTCAACGACATAGCCGCACAGGTAAAAAGAACCGTCATACAGACCCGCCGCAAAGAGTGCTTCGGCCTCGCGTAGCCTCACCTCAGCCAATCTCTGTAAATCCTTCCGCCGAAGCACTCTCCTAGGATACAAGACAAAAACGGCACCTCAGTGCCGTTTTTGGTCTCGATCTCTGGCCAGCCTACCGGAAACCGCCCGCGGCCTGCAGCAGCGATCCTGTCACCCAGCGCGCTTCTTCTGTGGCCAAAAAGGTGACAATATCGGCGATATCGTCAGGCTGCCCGATGCGGCCGAGCGGGATGCGCGGCAGCATGGCGTTGAAGGCTTCAGGAGGAAAATTTGCAGTTCCTTCGGTCACCACAGGCCCTGGGTTCACGGCATTGACGCGAATCTTCCTGGGGCCAAGCTCTTGGGCCAGCGTGCGCGTGATCGCGTCCACCGCGCCCTTCGTGCCGTTATAAATCACCGTGTTCACCGGCGTGATGTCGCTGACCACGGACCCGATATTGATGATGGAGCCACCCTCGGCAGGAAACAGCGGCACAGCCTCCTGCGTCGCCAGCAGCAAACCTGTGACATTGGTGCCGAAAAGCCGCGCAATCTCCTCCTCTGTGACACTCTCCAACGGCCCAAAGGAGTACACGCCCGCGTTGTTCACCAGGATGTCCACCCTGCCGAACTGCTCCTTCGCCGCTGCAAACAGGGACTTCACATCCTGCCCTCGCGCCACATGTGCGCCCACAGCCACCGCTTTGCCGCCCGACTGCTCAATGGCCGCCACCACCTTCTCCGCGCCGGCTTTGTCGGAGGCGTAGTTCACCACCACGCTCGCGCCCTGCTGGCCTAACGCCTTGGCAATCCCCGCGCCAATGCCCTTCGACGCCCCTGTTACCACCGCTACCTTGCCTGTCAGCTTGCCCATATCCTTCACCTCACTTCGTGATGACTGTCGCCGTTATGTCGATGCCTGTCGAACAGTTCGACATACATCAAAGGATGAGGGCGGCGCGAGGGGGATGCAGAACATTTGCTGCAGGCTGCATTTTGGCTTAGAAATGCCGTTACAGGGCTTCCAGTTCGCGCAGGTAGGCTTCCCAAACCTCGCGCCGGAACGACAGCTTGACGCCCCGGCCTTCTCGCTCGATGCCGATCAACTCCGCCTCCTGCAAGGCCTTGAGATGATGCGAAATGGTGGCGGGGCTGATGCATTCCTGCTCATGGAGAGCGCTGCACGCCACAGTGGGCCCTTTAGCAATCTGCTTCAAAATCGCCAGCCGGCGGGGTTCAGCCAGCACACGCGCGATCGCACCTACCTGGGTGGCGGAAAGCTGGCCGATGCGCTCCGAAGACATGCACCCCATCATACGAGCGCACTGCCAGGCGCACAGAAATCCGCCTGGCTTAAACCATACCCATGGATTGCCACCGGCGAATCGGCTGACGGCAAGCCGAATCTATACCATGGAGGGAGTGGTACAGCGTGGAAGAGCGCAGCACTCTGTACCACCCACGTGCCAGCCCGTTGACTCTAGCCCAAAGATTCTTATGATGACCTCCCGCTTTCGTTTTCTCTTATTCGCGCTCAGCGCCCTTCTATCCTTGGGTGTTGCAGATGCAACGGCGCAAGCCTACCCGGCTGAAAAACCCATGGGGGCGGCGGCGCAGCAGATGCCCGGATATCTGGCGCATGCGGGCGTGGAGCAGCGCCTTGGCCAGCCCTTGCCGCTTAGCACAGTGTTCACGGACGAAACCGGGCGTACGGCTCCCCTGCAAACCTGGTTTAACGGGAAACCCGCCGCTGTGGCGCTGGTGTATTACAACTGCGCCATGCTTTGCCCGCAGGTTCTGCATGGTCTTTCGACCGGTCTCCGCGGCACGACGCTTTCGCCGGGCAAGGATTATGACGTGCTGGTTTTCAGCATCAGCCCCACCGATACACCGCAGGATGCGGCCATGCAAAAGGCGATGTTTTTGCACGATCTGAACGCAGGCGCAGGTACAGGGGCAGGGGCAAATGCCGGTCCAGGGGCAGGTTCCTCTCCGGGCACAAACGCCGGCACCGCGGTCCATTTCCTCACTGCAAAGCAGCCCGGTATCGATGCCATCGCCGGCGCTACGGGCTTTCACTATGTGATGGTGCCCGGCCCGGACGGCAAAATGAACCAGTACGCCCATTCGAGCGTCGTCATGTTCGCCACGCCCGAAGGCCGGCTTTCCAAATACCTTTCAGGCGTCGTGTACGAGCCGCGCGATCTGCGGCTCGCCCTGCTGGGCGCGTCGGCACACAAAATCAGCAACCCCGTCGATCTCCTGATCCTGTACTGCTGCAGCTACAACCCTGTGGTCGGCCGCTATTCCGTTTCCGTGCTGCGCGTTTTGGGTATCGCGGGCATGATCACGCTGCTTGCGGTGGGAGCCATGCTGGTCCTGCTGATCCGCAAGCCAAGGGCGGGCGTGGCGGCGTAACCCTGCCTCGGTCGCGACCGGCCGCGACCCGACCTTGGGCAATGCCGGTTCTGCGGCCGCGTTCGCCGGGTTGAAAAGCTGCCTCTGCC
>CAXTRN010000022.1:0-26728 GCA_964246645.1 uncultured Acidobacteriaceae bacterium | reverse complement strand
GTGGTCGATGGCGCCTTTATGGTGAAGGGCGAGCTGCTGAAGGGCAGCGTCGGCGAGGGCTGAGCGTGAAAAAGGCAATCGATTTTTTGCTGAGCAATCGCTGGCTGGTGGCGGGGCTGTTGCTGGCCCTGATTGTGGGCGGGCTGACCGTGATGCTGCGGTTGCCATTGGAGGCCTTTCCGGACCTGACGAACAATCAGGTCGTGGTGACCGTGCAGTGCCCGGGTATGTCGCCGGTCGAGGTCGAACAACTGGTCACGTTTCCGATCGAAACGACGATGATGGGGCTGCCCAAGCTGCAGATGGTGCGGTCGACCTCGAAGCTGGAACTGTCGATGGTGACGATCATCTTCGACGACAGCATGGACAAATACCTGGTGCGGCAGCTGGTGTCGGAGCGCTTGAATCAGGTGCAGGGAGCCATTCCGACGGGGCTGCAGCCGGTAATGGGACCGATGGCGACCGCCTTTGGCGAGGTGTACCAGTACACCCTGCAATCGCCGCACATGACGCTGATGCAGGAAAAGACGTTGCACGACTGGACGGTGCGTTATGCGTTGCTGAGTGTGCCGGGCGTGAGCGAAATCAACTCGTGGGGCGGGAACACGAAGCAGTACACGATCGAGGTCGACCCGGAGTCCTTGCGGCGGTTCAACTTGACGCTGCACGACGTGGTGCAGGCGATGTCCAACAATAATTCCAATTTCGGCGGCAGCTATATCGAGCACGCCGAACAGCAGTACACGATTCGTGGGCTGGGGCGGGTGTTGGATATTGCCGACATGGGCAACATCGTCGTGAGCACGGCCAATGGGGTGCCGGTGCTGCTGAAGCAGGTGGCAACGATTGAAACACGGCCGCTGCTGCGGCACGGCGCTGTGATGCATGATGGCCAGGGCGAGACGGTAAGCGGTATGGTCATTATCCTGCGGGGGGAAAATGGGCAAAAGATCATTCGCGAGATCAAGGCGAAGATTGCTTCGTTGACGCTTCTGAACGGCGCAAAAATCGTACCATTTTACGACCAAAGCGATGTGATCGACGCCACCACGCACACGGTTGAACACAATCTGATCGAAGCCGCGGTGCTGGTGCTGGTGATCCTGCTCATCTTTTTGGGAGACTGGCGCGCAGCGGTGGTGGTGGCGTTGACGATTCCGTTGTCGCTGCTGTTCGGATTCCTGGGCATGGGGATCTTCGGCATTTCGGTGAACCTGATGAGCCTGGGGGCGATCGACTTCGGCACCATCGTCGACGGTTCGGTAGTGATGGTCGAAAACTGCATGCATCGGCTTGAAAACGAGGCTGGGGAGGGTGCAGATG
This sequence comes from uncultured Acidobacteriaceae bacterium, assembly GCA_964246645.1. Taxonomy (GTDB): domain Bacteria; phylum Acidobacteriota; class Terriglobia; order Terriglobales; family Acidobacteriaceae; genus Granulicella. The sequence goes on along the minus strand of CAXTRN010000022.1, from coordinate 25,405 downwards.
AAAGGAACGATGGCGAACCCAAGCTGCTGGGGGTGATCCGCGGGGCGGCGCACGAGGTGGCACGCCCAATCATCTTTGGCGTGCTCATCATTATCTCGGTATACCTGCCGATCCTGACGCTGCAAAGCCTGGAAGGCCGGATGTTTCGGCCAATGGCGGTGACGGTGGTTTCGGCGTTGGCCGGGTCTCTGCTATTGGCACTCTTCGTGGTACCCACGATGTGTTCGCTGGCGTTGCGGCATCGCCTGCGGCTGCTGAAGGGCACAAAAGGTAAGCGCGACCAGACCAGGCAGGGATGGTTCGATCGTCTGCGGGAGCGGTACGTGCGTTCGCTCGGGAAGGCGGAGGCGCATCGCAAGCTGATTGTCGCAGCGTCCGCGGTGGCGGCGGTGGTGGCTTTGGGATCGCTGAAGTTTATCGGGACCGAGTTTATGCCGAAGCTGGATGAGGGCTCCTTGGTGATTACGTCGAAGAAGCTGCCGGGGATTTCGCTTACGGAATCGGTGCGCATCGGCAATGAGATTGAGCGGACAATCAAGAGCTTTCCGGAGATCAGCGGGGTTGTCACCAAACTGGGAAGGCCGGATCTGGCCACCGAAGCCATGGGCGAGTACGAATCCGATTCGTACATCAACTATGTGCCCAAGACGCAGAATGCGAGTCCGGCGGACAAAGCGAAGCTGTCGGATCGCATTCAGGCGAAATTGAGCACGATTCCCGGAGTAAATTACGAGTTCACACAGCCGATGGAGATGCGCATGGATGAGACCATCACCGGCACTCGCGGCGATGTGGCGCTGAAGATTTTCGGCGAGGACCTGGACACGCTGGAACGGCTTGGAAAGCAGGCACGCAGCTTGATCAGTGCGGTGAAAGGTGCGTCGGAAACGCAGATGGAGTTGATCTCCGGCGCGGAAGAGTTGCAGATCGAGATCGACCGCGCCGCGGCTGCGCGCTTTGGCGTGAATGTGAGCGATGTGCAGCAGGTGATTGAATCGCTTTACGGCAGCAAGCAGGTTTCAGAGATGATCGAGGGCGAGGAGCGGTTTCCTATCGCCTTTCGGCTGCCGGCTACGTTACGCAATGACCCAGACCAGTTGAGCGCCTTGCAGTTCAAAACGCCGGATGGAGAGCTGGTGCGGCTGGATCAGGTGGCCACGATTCGCCAGGTGCGTGGGCCGATCTTGATCAACCGCGAACAGGCGCATCGGCGTGTGGTGGTGATGAGCAATGTGGAAGGCCGCGACCTGGGCAGTTTTGTGACCGAGTGCGAGGCGGCGGTCGCTAAAGGGATGGTGCTGCCGCCAGGCTATCGGTTGGAGTGGGGCGGGCAGTATGAAAACCAGAAGCGGGCGCAGGCGCGGTTGCTGATTGTGTTTCCAGTATCGCTGCTGATTATCGCGGGGCTGTTGTATGCGACGTTTCGCAATGCAAAGCAGATGTTTTTGATTTTGCTGATTGTGCCTTTGGCGCTGGTGGGCGGCATTGCCGCGCTGTGGCTGCGGGGCATCAATCTGAACCTTTCGGCGAGCGTGGGTTTCATTGCGCTGTTCGGCATTGCGGTGCTGAACGGGGTGGTGATGGTCAGCCACATCAACGCACTGCGTGAGGGCGGCCAGAGCACGGAAGATGCCGTGCGGCATGGAGCTTCGGACCGTTTGCGGCCGGTCATGATTACCGCGCTGGTAGCGAGCCTGGGCTTCATCCCGATGGCCCTTTCCACTTCGCGCGGCGCCGAGGTGCAGCGACCGTTGGCAACGGTGGTGATTGGCGGATTGGTGACCGCGACCATTTTGACCCTGTATGTTTTGCCGCTGCTGTATGCGCAGTTTTCGCCGAAAGACGTGAAGCGGCCAGTGACGGCGTGAGTGGCGCGGGGCTAGAGATGTCAAGCGGGTACCTGCGTGCGGAAGTCATCGCCTTTGCGTGCGGTATGCCGTCGATTTTGTGTCGGTTTTTCAGCCCGCACTGCTGTTTTTGACCTGGGCCTTGCGGCCCAGGCTATGGTGGAACGCGCCTTCAGCGCTTCGGCAGTTCTCCTAAAGGCGTAGAGCGGCGGCAAACTCGTTTGCGCCAGTTTTCTTGAAGAAAACTGGTACTGACAAAGATGTGATGGCGCTCATTGGGCCGATAGTCGAGTCGAAAATGGCCACACTACCCACCCCCTGAACTTCACACAACATGCAGAAGGGAACCTCTTTTCCCCGCCGGAACTGACGAGGAAATGTCCCGGCTGCCTCGGTGTGCCGTGACGACGCGATCCCTATAGACATTCGGGAATCTTGACCTGAGACGGATATGGGTAGAGTATGATCAGACTCTTATTTTTCCCGAGTTCAGAGTGCATGGCCCAAAACCTGATCGATTTTTCGGCTGCCATATTTTTGTGTCTGCTCTTTTCTTCCCTTTACCGGAAGCGAAGAACGCCGGCGATCCGCTGCTGGCTCAGCGGCTGGCTTTTTGTTCTCATCCATTTCGCTGCCCTGCTTTGCAAGTTTCATAGCACGGCCGGTGCGGTGTTGCAGGATCTGGTTTCGGTCGGAGCCCTTGTACTCTGCGCAACCTCGTTTTTCGTTTCGCGGAATGAGTGCCGCAACGGGCATCGGGATGTTGTTGTCGGCAGCGTGCTCGCCCTACCCTGGTTGGGTGCAGTCCTTTTTGCCTGCTGGCCCCGCCCGTGGTTGGCCGGCGCGGTCGGTTGTGCCTTCGCCGCCGCCATCGCCGTTGTCGTGGTCGGATTGCGCCTTTTCAATAAGGATCGTCTGCAATTGGCAATGATTCTGGTCATCACAGCGGGATGTGTGGTGTGGCTTGCGTTCATATGGCGTGCGGGCGACCTGACGCTGGTGCTGGAAGATGTGCTGACCCAGAGCTTCGGTTTGAGCGCGATTTTGCTCACGTTTGGCCGGCGTAAGCTGTCGGTGGCTACGGCCATCACCAGTGTCGGCGCGGTTGCCTGGGGGTCGGTGTGGGTGACCGGCGCCTTGGTCGCTCACTTCGCACCAACGGTCGCGAGCAATCCGGAGCTTTGGAACTTGCCGAAATATTTTGTCGCATTAGGGATGATTCTCACGCTCTTGGAGCAGGAGATCTATGCGACGGAGCTTTCCGCGGAGCAGTACAAGCTGCTGTTCACCAGCAACCCGCAACCCATGTGGATGTACGATCCGGACGACCTGCGGCTGTTGCAGGTAAATAAGGCAGCTATCGCGCAATACGGCTTCAGCGAAGAACAGTTTCGCACGATGACGCTGCTCGATGTTCTGGGAGAAGAGCCTACAGCCCTCGTTGTAAAGCGGTTGCAGCAGCCTCAACCGCAACCACTCTCGGGTCCTTGGCGTCATCGTCGCGTGGACGGGTCCACCCTGCAGGTCGATGTGTGTACCCAGCCTATCTTGCAGGATGGTTGCCGGATTACCTTCGCCATGATGCATGACGTAACGGAGCGGCAGCAGCTGCACGCGCAGCTGTTGCGCCAGGCGCAGCGGGATGTGCTGACAGATTTGCCGAATCGGGCGCTGTTTGACCAGCACCTGCAGGAAGCGCTGGCACATGGCGCACAATTCGAACGCAAGGTGGCGATCTTTTGCCTCGATCTGGATCGCCTCAAGCAAGTCAACGATAGTTTCGGACACGCCGCAGGCGACCTGTGCCTGAAGGAGGTCGCTCATCGGCTAACCCGTCGGCTGGGCGAGCGCGGCACCGTGGCGCGCACGGGTGGCGACGAGTTCATGCTGCTACTGGGCGATCTCCATCAGCCGGAACAGGCAGAAGAGGTCGCGGCGGCGCTGGTTCGCGAGTTGAAGGCGGCGGTGCCCTCCCCCTGTGGCGATCTGGCGATCTCCGGCAGCATCGGACTCGCCCTGTATCCGGATGACGCCGTGACGACCGAACAGCTGTGGCGCGATGCCGATGCGGCGATGTACCAGGCAAAACAGGCCGGGGGCGCTCAATGGCTCCGGGTGTCTTCCGAAATCAGCAGTTCTGCAAGCCAGGCCAAGGAGATTGAGTTGGGCTTGCGCCGTGCATTGCGATCCAATGACTTCGAACTCGTGTATCAGCCGCAGATGACGCTTGACGGGCGCCTGCACAGCATGGAAGCCTTGATGCGCTCGCGCGATCCGGCGCTGTGGGAAGCGCCGACTGATCGGATTATTGCCATCGCGGAGGAAAGCGGGCTGATCCTCGCGCTGGGCAGCTGGGTGCTGGACGAGGTGTGCCGTCAATGCCGCGCCTGGAGCGACGAGGGGCTGCCGCCGCTCCAGATCGCGGTGAATGTATCGCCTTTGCAGCTGATGCGTTTTGATTTTTCGCGGCAGGTCAGCAACCTGCTCACGCAGCATGGGCTGAGCCCGAGCAGGTTAGAGCTCGAAGTAACGGAATCGACCATGATGACAGACCGTGGCGGCAATGCTTCACAGCAGATCGCGACCTTGGCAGAGATGGGCATCCGTTTTTCCGTGGATGATTTCGGTACAGGGTATTCATCGTTTGGCCGGCTGCATCAGCTGCCTGTGAACTCGCTAAAGATCGATCGGTCCTTTATTAGCAGAATCGCTGAGGTGAATGGAACCTATCCGACCGTGGAGGCCATCATCGTCATGGCGCACACCTTCGGCATGAAGGTGGTTGCAGAGGGTGTGGAAACGCAAGAACAGGTCCGTCTTTTAAAGGCGTTACAGTGCGATCGTGTGCAGGGATTCCTGTTTAGTACCCCGCTTTCCCGGGACGCCGCCACGGCATTGCTGCGGTCGTCGGTGGCTGAGCTTCAGCACGCCGGCATCGCATGAGCTATTGCGGTAGCGGCATGGTCCCGGTGATCGTGAAAGCCGCGGTCTGGCTTGCGATGGTTCCGTCCGGTTGGCCGCCACCGACGGAAACGGTGTAGCTTCCCGGCAGGATCTGGCGATGACCGTCTCGGTCCACCTGCCCAAGCGAGCGCGGCGCCACGGTGAAGCCAACGCGCGTCGACCCACCGGGCTCGAGGTGCACGCGGGTGAAGCCCGCAAGCACGCGTCGAGCTGTTTGGAAGCCCTTTGGCTGCGTGAGGTAAAGTTCGACGACCTCATCGCCGGCACGCGATCCGGTGTTCGTGACCGTGGTTTGCACCACGACGGCTTCACCGGCCTTTACCGTTTGCGCGGAAAAGGTAGGAGAGGTGTACGCGAAAGTCGTGTAGCTTAAGCCGTACCCAAATCCAAAGAGCGGTTTTCCCGTGAAATAGCGGTACGTGCGATTGTCCATGGCGTAGTTTTCGAAGGCCGGCAGCTGATCGAGCGAGCGGTAAAAGGTGAGCGGCAGCCTGCCGGCGGGGTCATTATCACCGGCAAGGGTTTCGGCGATGGCGGTGCCACCCTCCTCCCCGGGATACCAGGCTTCCAGGATGGCGTCGGCGTGCGCCTGCGCCCAATTTACGGCCAGCGCACTGCCATTTTGTAGAATCACCACGAGCGGTTTGCCGGTAGCGGCTAATGCTGTGAGCAGATCGTTTTGCGTGCGCGGCAGGTCGATGGACGTGCGATCGCCCCCGGCGAAGCCTTCCAGCTTGACAGGCATCTCTTCGCCTTCGAGCGAAGGCGAAAGCCCTACAAAGGCGAGGATAACGTCAGAGTTCCTGGCCGCTTCGACGGCTTGCGTGCGCAAAGCCGGTGCCGGCGCCTGCCAGGTGAGGTCGATGCCGGCGCTGCCGGTCCCATGCCTGTACTCCAGGCGGATCGGGTGCGGTTGCGTATCGTTGAAGTGGAACGAGGCTTCACGGAAATCGTTCGAACCGGGCCGGTCGCTGGTCACGGCCAGAGCACCATCCACAAAGAGCTGAAAGCCTTCGGCATTTTCGCAAGCGTAGCAGGAATTCACGCGTACACCGAGCTTGTAGTCGCCCGGCGCAGGCGGGCTAAATGTGCCACTCCACCGTACGGAGTAATTGTTGCGTTGCAGACCGGGAACGGGAACGACCTTGTCCCAGTTGAAGTTGATGGTGCGGTCCGTGCGCGTCAGCACAGGTGTTCCGCTCAGGTTGGCAGAAGCGAAGTATTCCGCGGTGAGTCCTTCTGTGGTGCCGTTTGCAGCGTGGATCGCGTTATGCGCGACCGGCATCGCGAAGCCATCCACCAGGGTCGAGCCTTGAGCGTACATCACTTTCGCCGGGGCAAAACGCGTCTCGACACCTTGCAGAGGAGACACGGGCGAGGGCGGTGGACCGTTGTAGTTACCCTGCAGCGCCTGCACAAGTTCGGCCGTCGGGCCGATGACGGCGATGTGACGAGCGGCAGGTTTCAGCGGCAGGGTACCGTTCGCGTTTTTGAGCAGGACCATGGACTCCCGCGCGGCTTGTAGAGAGAGTTGCCGGTGCGCTGCGGAGTTGTTTTCGGTCATCGTGAGCCGTCCGTAGGCGAAGCTGGACGGAGGATCGAACATGCCGAGCCGGAAACGGGCGCGAAATAGCCGATGCAGCGCCGTATTGATCTCGGCCTCGGTGATCAATTTTTGTCGCACGGCCTGTAGCAGGGCGGGAAAGGCCTGACTCTCACCGTAACCGCACTCCAGGTCTGTGCCGGCTTTCACAGCGGTTGCCGCGGCATGGGCCATGTCCGGCGTGTAATGGTGGCCGGTACTGATGTCGGCGACGGCCGCGCAATCGCTGACGACGTAGCCGCTGAAGTGCCAGGCATTGCGGAGGTGATCCTGCAGCAGCATGGAATTGGCGCAGGCGGGCGCACCATCGATCGCGTTATAAGCACACATGATCGATTGGGCGTTGGCCTCGGTGATGGCGGCACGGAAGGCCGGCAGGTAGGTATCTTCCAGATCGTGCGCTGAAACATCCACATTGACGCGGTGGCGTGAGGGCTCGGGACCGCTGTGCACCGCATAGTGCTTGGGCGTTGAAAGTACGCGCAGGTGATCGGGGTCGTCACCCTGCATGCCAGTCACGAAGGCCACCCCCATGCGACCCGTAAGGAATGGATCTTCGCCGTAGGTTTCCTGCCCCCGGCCCCAGCGCGGATCGCGGAAAATGTTGATGTTGGGCGCCCAAAACGTAAGCCCAAAAAACATCTCATGGTCGTTCTGGCGCATGGCTTCGTTGTATTTGGCGCGGGCTTCGGTGGAGATCGTTTGCCCCATGCGATGTACAAGAGCGGTGTCCCAGGTAGCCGCCATTCCGATCACCTGGGGGAAGTTTGTGGCATCCCCCGCAAACGCTACGCCGTGCAGCCCCTCATTCCACCAATCGTATTTAAGAACGCCGAGGCGGGGTATGGCCGGGGCATGATCCCGCATCTGTTGAATCTTTTCTTCCAACGTCATGCGACCGACCAGGTCATCCACGCGCCGGTCGAGTGGCAGAGCGGGATTGGTGTAGGGAAACGAATCGCTTCTGGTCTGCGCCTGCAGCGAACGCAGAGGTGCGATAAGAACGAGCAAAACCGGCAACAGGCTTACGTGATGCCTGAACATGCGAAAACCCCTTGATTGCGTAAAACCATGCGCGCGCAAACAGTCTATTTGTGAGTCGCGCTCATTATAGGGGTTAGTATCCGCTTCTCGCACGATGGGATGGATCAGAGGCTCTTTGCAGCCAGTGCCGTAGGGGAACTGCGCCGCGTGGCTTCTTGAGCCACCCGTGCGCGAAGCGGCGAGACGACTTGTGCAGCTGTGCAAACCAGCGCGATCCAAAGCAGATCTGCACCGAGGAGATGCAAAACCTGCAAGGAAATGGGCGCCAGGGTGAAAACGTCGGCTACCCCGATCACGACTTGGCTGGCCAACAACGCCCAAAGCACGCGGGCTTGACTGCCTTTTACGCGCAAAGCCAGCAGCGCAACCAAAACGAAAGCGGCGAGCGAAGCAGCGGGATGCATCCAGCGCATCCGCACCAGCAGCGGCGAAGAAGAAGACAGGTCGGCCAGCAATGCGGAGCGAAGATTGACCGAGGGAAAGAGGGTATCGGCAAGGGCCGCCACGGAACCAGTGGCCCCGGTGAGGATGGTTGCCGCCATGGCAAGCCAGGCGACATTCTTTAGCTGTGGCGGCTGGAATGCTGCACTCGGGCGAGGTTTTTGCCACCACCAGGCAAGACTCAAGGCGCCAAGCAGCAGCATCGTGTTGGTGAAATGAATGCACTGCACCAAAACGCGGGCGTTGGAGGCGTTGTGCTCGACATAGCCGCCCTTTACGAGAACGGCTCCGAGAAATGCCTCGGTCACGAGAAGAAAGCCGGACCAGTATGCGGCGGTACGGACGCGCTCACCCTGTGGACGAACATAAACGGTCCAGCCGATGACCGCGGCAACCAACCCGGTACAAAGGCCGGTCATGGATCGATGGGTAAACTCGATGATCGTGGCGACGCGAGGATGCTGTGGGATAAAGTCGCCGTTGCACAACGGCCAATGATTGCCGCAACCGCCGCCTGATCCGGTTGCGCGGACGACGGCACCTTCTAGAATCACCAGCACCATCCAGGCGAGGGCTATGGCCGCAAAGGTCGGAAGACCTCGCCCGTCGCGTAGCCCGTCGCGGAAAAAGAGGAGCATCCGTCGCATCCTTCAATTTTACGCGCCTTTCTGCATGGATCGCCGTCATGGAAAGCGGCGCATCCACATGATGTTTCATCCGCAGAACAGGCAAAACGGAGCTATTTGCGAGCCAGTTCGCGGGCTCGTTCCGTGGCGCGCTTGACGGCTTTGATCAGGGTGACGCGAAGGCCACCCTGTTCGAGTTCGAGGATGCCGTCGACGGTGCAGCCTGCAGGAGTGGTGACCTCATCCTTGAGCAGCGCTGGATGGGCTCCGGTTTCGAGCACCATGCGCGCGGCCCCGTACGCGGTTTGAGCAGCCAGTTGTGTCGCAACATCCCGGGGCAGACCGACGTTGACTCCGGCTTCGGCAAGCGCTTCAAGAATAATGTAGAGAAATGCGGGTCCTGAGCCGGATAAACCGGTGACGGCATCCATATGCTTCTCGTCCACTTCGACGACGCGACCGACTGTGCGAAACATCCGTTCGGCAATCTTCATCTGCTCATCGGTGGCGAACCGTCCACGCACCAGAGCCGTCATACCGGCGCCGAGCGTGGCCGGCGTATTTGGCATGGCACGGATGACGGCCATGCGGTGTTCGCCACCGACTACAGCCTCAATCGCTTCAGTGGTTACCGAAGCAGCGATAGAAAGAATGAGCGTGCCGGGCGACAAAGCCGGCGCGATCTCGCCCAGCAGATCGGTTACCTGTGTCGGCTTTATGCCGAGGATAAGGATATCCGCACCGCTTGTGGCCGCACGGTTATCTGTGGTGCAGCGCACGCCCAGCCTTGCCTCCAGTACGGTGGCGCGTTCCGGATGTGCCACGGTCGCCGTTATTTGTGTGGCTTTCAGCAGGCCGGATTGCAAAAAAGCCTTAAGCAAAATACCACCCATTTTGCCTGCACCCAGCATCGCTACCTGCCCAGGAAGTGTCGGGGTGCCGGGAATGTCCGGCGCATTGGAGGTTTGCATGCGCCAGCGTACCATTTGCGCGCTGCTCTCCTCCGGGTCTTAATTGGCGAGCGGCATGGCGGTTACCCCTGCAGCGGCTTCCAGCATGCGATACAGGGTGGAGCGGCTGATGCCGAGCACCTCAGAAGCCCGCAGTTTGTTGCCGCGACAGGCGCGCAGCACGGAATAAATGTGCTCTTGCATGATGGTATCGAGCTTGAGCATGCGCACAGGAGTTGATAGTGGCCGGGCGAAACGCTGCGCGGCCATGGTCTTTTGCCAGTCGGCTAACGTCAGTTCGGTCCCGCTGTCGGCGCCTTCGACGAGATCGTCGACCACATCGGAAAGTTCACGAAGATTATCGGGCCAGGGATATTCCATGGCGGTGCGCAACAGGGTGTCGGAAAGTTGGGGCATGGTGCCGAGCCTGCCTTGGCACCGAAGGGCGATCATTTGGCTGAGAAGCATGGGCAGGTCTTCGGCACGCTCCTTCAGAGCGGGGATGGGGATGCGCACGGCGCCGAGCGCCTCCGCCAACTCTGCGGAAAAGCGGCCGACGCTCACCAGGGCGCGCAGGTCTTCTGTTGTCGCGGCCGCCACGGAAAGCGGGAAAGCGCGACGCGTGCGTAAAAGGCGCAGGAGGTTGAGTTGGGCGGCGTGGGAAAGATCATCCACCTCGGGAAAGAACAGGAACGCATCCAGTGGCAAAGACTCGGGCAAATGGGCGCGCAGCAACTGATCTTCCGCTTCCGCTCCCGACAGGACGATAAAGGGGCGCCGAGGCTGGGGTGAAAGGTCGAGCAGAAGGCGGGCCACCGCTTCCTGACCGGAGTGGCTGCGGCCTGTAAGCAGCACGGTGCGCAGATGTGGCGCGAGACGGCGAATCTGCGACCACAGCTGCGACATTGCTGTGCTGGGACCGAGCAGGGTCAACGCAAGCTCTGCGGCTGCGGCGACGGGAGGAGCAGGCTGATGGGAGGCGAAGGGTATTGACTCAGTGTGCATACATCTGCCTTATCGGTAGCTGCGCACAGATCATGAGGGCTAAATAGCGAAAAAAGAGCGAAGCCATTCCAAAATGGAACAGGGCGAGCCTCATGCCCACCCTGTTCCGTTTTGGAACTGGCTCGTTAAAGATTAAGCAACGGATTGCGCGCAGTAGCTATCGAAGGCGCGGGCGAGTTCCTGGGCGATGGCCGGAGCCGTGGAAGTTTCGATCGCGGAGCGCTGCATGAGGTAAACCAGCTGGCCGTCGCGAAGAATGGCGATAGCGGGTGAGGTGGGGGGATGACCTCCGAAGTAGCTGCGAGCGCGATCAGTGGCTTCGCGGTCCTGGCCGGCGAAAACGGTGACGGCGTGGTCAGGTTTGGTGCCGTGCTGCATGGCCAGGCGAACGCCGGGGCGCATCTTGCCGGCGGCGCAGCCGCAAATGGAGTTGACCACGACCATGGTGGTGCCGGGCTGGGCAACGGCGCTGTCGACCTCGGCGGCCGAGCGGACTTCGCTTACGCCGGCGCGGGTGAGTTCTTCGCGCATCGGGATCACCATCAGTTCTGGGTACATAGTTCTCTCCTGAAATTCGTTTCTACTGATTTCTCTTAGATTCTACGTGAGCGCCAACGGATGCAGAGTGCGCGTGGTTCCCTCTCCGGTGGTGCACTTTTGCGCGACGTTTTGAAACAGGAAAGCGTGCACCGCCTGTCGAGTTCCGAGGAGGGTACATGCGATCTGGCAACCATGTTATAGGCTCAAGGCGATGCGATTTGAAGACAGGATTCAGGAGAACGTGCCCCTTGCTCCCTTTACCACCTTTGGGATAGGCGGGCCAGCACGGTACTTTCTTGAGGCTCGGGACGAGAACGATGTTTTGAAGGCGTTTCAATGGGCGGCCACGCAGGCGCAGGTGCCCCTGTATGTTCTGGGCGGGGGAAGCAACCTGCTTGTGGCGGACAGCGGATTCCCGGGACTTGTGTTGCGCATACATATTGAAGGTGTCGAGCAGACTGGCTGCCGCTTCGATGTCGGTGCGGGCGAGCCATGGGAGGCCCTGGTGGACCGCACTGTTGCGGCCGGGTGCGCGGGTATGGAGTGTTTAGCCGGCATTCCAGGCAGTGTAGGAGCGACGCCGGTGCAGAACGTCGGTGCCTATGGGCAAGAGGTCGCGAGCACGATTGAGTCAGTACGGGCCTGGGACCGGCACACGGAAATCTTCGTCGATTTGCCGAAACAACAGTGTGGGTTTCGCTATCGGGCCAGCATTTTCAACACCGAGCAGCGTGGCCGGTACGTGATCACGCGCGTCTGTTTCCACTTGCAAGCCGGCGGGGAACCGGAGGTGCGCTATGCGGACCTGCAACGGCGTTTCGCTGGACCGAGGAAACCGACGCTGGCCGAGGTGGCAGAGGCGGTGCGGGCGATTCGGCGCGGCAAAGGCATGGTGCTGACCGCAGGCGATGCGGACACGCAGAGTGCGGGCTCTTATTTTAAAAATCCGGTAGTCCCGCTAGGTGCGCTGGAGCGGGTCGCCAGGGACGCGGGAATAGAGTTCAACGCAATGCCGTCGTACCCGGTAGACGAAGGTCGCCGCAAACTTTCGGCGGCGTGGCTTGTGGAGCACGCGGGGTTTGTGCGTGGATTTCAGCTCGGGCGGGTGGGCATTTCGACCAAACATACGCTGGCCCTCACAAATCGCGGCGGCGCTACCTGTGCGGAGGTGCTGGCGCTGGAGGAACGGGTGCGCGCCGGGGTGGCAGCTCGGTTTGGGGTGGAGCTGGAACGAGAGCCGGTTTTGCTGGGAGTTAGCGATTGATGGCGAGCTGCGAGCAGCTTGCTATTTCTGTACGTTGTGGCGCGGTAAACGTCTGGGAACGCAGATTCCCTTCGGGAATGACAAACAGAAGAGCAGTTCTTGGGCCAGGGGACAGGCTGTGCTTGGTCCAAGGGACAGGCAATGCTTGGGCCAAGGGACAGGCTGTGCCTGGGTGCTTCACGGGCGGCGCTTGCTGGACAAGGTGGGCGCGGCTGTGTCGAGCGTTTGCCGTAACTCGAGGATTTCGGGAGCGAGCACGGCGGGGGCCGGACCCTGGGTGAGGTTGCGGCCATCGTTGAGGCGAATGAGCTCCGCATCCCAAAGCAGGGCCTCCTCAATGTCGTGAGTCACGGCGACCACTGGCAGGCCGCGGGCGGTGAGTTGGGCCCGCAGGTCTGGAAGCAGGGTGCCGCGCAAGGTGCGATCAAGGCCGGTAAACGGTTCGTCCAGCAGCAGAAGCTGAGCGTCTGGGACGGCGAAGGCACGAGCGAGGGCGACCCGCTGCTGTTCGCCGCCGGAGAGTGCGCGGGGAAGCTGCTTCAAGAGGGGCGCGAGGGCGAAAAGCTCGATGGCCTGGTCGAGAAGGGTTTTGTGCGTGAGCGCGGAGGGACGAACACTGTGGGCAAAAGCCACATTTTCACGCACCGTGAGGTGAGGAAACAGAACAGCCTGCTGCGGGGCGTAGGCGATCTGGCGCTGTTCCGGGGCACGGTGGTGGTCTGCATCATCGAGAACGGCAGGATGTGTGCCCTGCGTGGATTGCCGGATGAAGTCGACGCGCAGCCCGGGGGTGAGGCCGCACATGGCGCGTAAAAGAGTGCTTTTCCCGCAGCCGGAAGGTCCAAAAAGAACGGTGCGTGGAGCGCTGAACCTGGCGGAAAAAGCGAGCGACAGGGAACCGGCCTGGCCTTCCACCGTGAGCCGATGATGGAGAGATGAAGGCAGCGAGAAGGGCGGCGGACAGTTCATTGTGAGCAGTATCCGGTGATTCGAGTAGTTCGGAACATCCGCGTCTACGGGATGGGTTCCGTTGAAATTTACAGCCCCGACATGAGAAAGGATCGAGCAGGAAGTAGTTGGTTCGCAAAAGACGCATTCTCTTCATGGCTGGACGAGTGATCGCCTAGTCGGCTCCGCGCCCGCGGGAGCGCCATTGCAGGGTGAGCAGGCCGGCGAAGGAAAGAACAACGAGGAACACGGCAGTGCGCTGGGCGGCGGGGTAATTTGCCTCTTGCACCTGATCGAAAAGTGAGATGGAAAGGGTACGGGTGCTGCCGGGAAGATCGCCGCCGAGCATGAGCACGACGCCGAATTCACCCACGGTATGGCAGAAGGTGAGCACGGCGGCAGTGAAAAAGGCGCCGCGCGAAAGCGGAAGAACGATGCGCCGGAAGACCTGAAGCGGGGTGGCGCCAAGCACGCGGGCAGTGCTGCGGAGGGTGGGGTCGACCGCGGCGAAGGCGGTCGTGAGCGGCGCAAGGGTAAATGGAAGGCTATACAGCACCGAGCCGACTACCAGGCCAGGGAAGGTAAAGGCGAGCGGATGGCCGAGAAGTGCGATGAGGACCCGACCGAGAGTGGTTGCGGGGCCGAGGCCTTCGAGAAGGTAGAAGCCGAGAACGGTCGGCGGAAGAACCAGGGGCAGCATGGCGGAGGCTTGCACAAGGCGGCGCGGCCAGGTGGGTTCTTGGCCGAGCCACCAAGCAAGGGGCGTGGTGACGAATAGAAGTATGAGGGTGGTGAGCGAGGCGAGGCGCAGAGTAACGCTGAAGGCCTCGAGGTCCATGCGGTGAGTGTATCGGGTACGGTAGGTTTCGGTGGCTTCGGTTACGGGGAGAAGCGGCGGAAACCAATTCATCCAGCGCGAGTAAGTAGAGGCGAGTCGACGACTACTTCGCTGGGTCGAGGCCAAACGCCGGAAGCTCTTTCTGGATAGGCGCGCTGGTCAGCCAGTGAAGAAAGGCAGTGGCGGCACTCGCCTGCGTACTGCTGCGCAGCACCACGCCGCATTGCCGGATGGGCGGGTAAACGGCGGGAATGGAGATGAAAGTACCGAGGCTGCGATATTGCGGGCTGGTGGCGAGTGTAAGCGAGAGAAAGGCGGCCTGGGCGTTGCCGGTCAGGGCAAACTGGCCGGTTTGTGCGATGTTTTCACCGATGACGAGCTTGCCGGTAAGCGCTTGCTCGAGGTGCAGGGCGTGGATGGCCGCAGTGGCAGCCTGACCGTAGGGCGCGTGCAGGTCGTTGGCTACGGCAACATGCGTGAGGTGTGAGGACCCCAGCCCGGCGAGCGAGAGTGGCTGCGCAGGGGAGTCCTTGCGGGCCCACAGCACGAGTTGGCCGCGGGCGTAGAGCGTGGGTTCGGGCCCGGTGGTGCGCTTTGTGTCGGCGAGCTGCTGAGGATGGGTGCAATCGGCGGAAAGGAAGATGTCGGCGGGGGCGCCGTTTTCGATCTGCTGCGTGAGGGTAGCGGAGGAGCCGAATGAAGCGGTGAGGCGGACGCCAGTTTCGGCGCGGTATTGAGCGATGAGCGCGGGCAGTACCGGCTGGAGGTCCGCGGCGGCGGCGATACGGAGGTCTAGACTTGCTTGCTGGGTGGCTTGGTTTTGCACCTGGTTTTGCACCGGGTTTGGCGCCTGGGCAGCCGATAGATAGCACGAAAGGGGTAGTGCCGAGGCGAAGAAAACGCGGCATAGTAGAGCAGGACGAGGCGAGCGACATGCCGACATGCGTGGCGTGGTCGAGCGAAAAGATGGAGCTCTACGGTAGTCTGGAAAAACACATGGGGGCGAGCACACATACGCTGAGATGCATCGGGTGCGACGCGCGTATCGCGGCCGGGGAAGCCCGAAGCAACTTCCGTTGCGCCGCTTGCGGTGAGCTGTTTGAGGTGGAGTACCCCTGGAGCGAGGGCGCGCCAAGGCGGCCCGAAGGGCAGTGGAACCCTAACCCGGGAGCGCTGCGGCATCTTTGGAGCGAGCGGCGGACATCGACGCTGGGCGTGGACCAGAGTGGGGTTTGGCGTTTTCGGGAGTTGTTGCCCATTGTCGATGCCGAGCGCGTCGTGACGCTGCGGGAGGGCAACACGCCGTTGTACGAGATGCCCCGGGCAGCCGAAGCGCTGGGGATGAACTGGCTGCTGGCCAAGCATCAGGGCATGAACCCGACCGGGTCATTCAAAGATACCGGCATGACAGCAGCGCTTTCGGTGGCGGCAGCTGGAGGTTTTGAGTGGGTCGTGTGCGCATCGACGGGCAACACGTCTGCGGCGATGGCGGCCTATGCGGCACGCGCGGGGCTGCGAAGTCTGGTGTTGATTCCGGAAGGAAAGATCGCCTGGGGAAAATTGTCGCAATCCATGGACTATGGTGCGACAACGGTGCAACTGCGGACGGATTTCGACGGTTGCGTGCGGGTAGTGAATGAGTTGATCCGACGGGCGCCGATTTACCTGCTCAACTCGGTCAATCCCTACCGGCTGGAAGGGCAAAAGACGCCGGCGTTTGAGTTGCTGGAACAAACGGACTGGCAGGTTCCGCACCATGTCATTGTGCCCGGGGGCAATCTGGCGAATTCATCGGCGCTGGGCAAGGGTTTTGCGGAGATGAAGCAGCTTGGGTTCATTGCGCGCGTGCCGAAGATCAGCATCGTGCAGGCAGAGGGAGCAAACCCCCTGTACCGGAGTTTGCGGGAAAACGGCGGGGTGCAAATGAATCCCGTAACGGCAGAAACACGTGCGTCGGCGATCCGTATCGGCAATCCGGCTTCGTGGCGGAAGGCCGTGCGGATGCTGGCTGCGACGGGCGGATGGTGTGAAGAGGTTTCAGAACGCGAGATTGCGCTTGCAAAGGCAGAGATCGGCCGGGAGGGCATCGGCTGTGAACCGGCGTCCGCAGTGACGCTGGCGGGGCTGAAAAAGCTGCTGGCCGATGGGCGCGTAGGACGTGAGGAGACGGTGGTCCTGCTGCTGACTGGACACACGTTGAAGGACTCGGAGTACACGATTCAGTTCCACAAGGGTCAGCTGTTTAGTGAAGCCGAAGAAGGCAGCGCGACTGAAGCCGAGCGACTGGAAACAGCGGTGCTGCGACATGAACCTTTGGTGTTAGACCCGGATGCGGACCGGGTGCTTTCGGCGCTGGATCGGATTGCTGGATTTGCGAGTCAGCCCGCATGAGCGCGCACGCACGCCGTCCCGGAGTGCGGCTGACCTTGCCGGCTACTTCAGCAAATTTGGGGCCCGGTTTTGATGCCGTGGGTTTAGCGCTTTCGCTTTCGCTGCGGGTCGAAGCGCATCCAACCGGCCACACCTCGCAACCGCCACAGAGCCTGCATAGCTCCATCGAGGCAACGGGCCGCGATGTAGAGCGGATGGGTACGGTGGGGAACAACTTGATCCTGCAGACCTATAGTGAAGTGCTACGGGCGGCGGGGCGACAAGAGGTCGCATTGCGGCTCGTGGTGGAGAATCAGATTCCGCTTGGGATGGGTTGTGGGTCGAGCGCGGCGGCGCGGCTCGCGGGTGTCGCACTCGCGAATCACTTTGGCGAGCTGGAAATGACGGACGCATCGATTGTGGCCGAGGCGAGCCGGCGCGAAGGGCATCCGGACAATGTGGCGGCCTGCTGGTATGGAGGGTTTACCGTGTCCGTGCCGGTGGAGCATCGCGTAGAGGTAGCCACGGTTGATTGCGATGGCACGTGGCAGCTTGTATTGGCGCTGCCCTCGGCGGGGTTGGCGACCGAGGAAGCACGAGCGGTGCTGCCGAAGTCTATTTCATTCGAGGATGCGGTATTCAATGTACAGCGGATGGCGCTGTTAACGGCGGCTTTTGCGCAGCAGCGGCTGGATTTGCTATCGGTGGCGATGGAAGACCGGCTACATCAGCCACATCGAAAAGCCGTGTGTGGCTTGCTGACGCATCTGCACCACCTGCAGGGAGCTCCGGAGTTCGCGGGCGTGGCGCTGAGTGGGGCGGGACCGGCGTTGCTGGGGGTACTGAGTGAACGGGCGACGCTGCATGCAGCGGAGGAACGGATGCGGAGGGTTTTGGGAGACGACGTTGAATTGCTGCCGGTGCGCATCGGCGGACCGGCACAGGTGGAGGTGGCGTAGTCTGCCCTGCTTTGCTCATTGAGTTTCGCCAGGCGCGCGCGTGCACCGTTTGTTGGTTCATTGCATCTATTGAAGTGCTGTGTTGACGCGATGTGCGGAGGAAAGATGGCGAATCAATTCGTTTCCGATGTGAATGACTCGGAGTTTGAGGCAAAGGTGTTGCAGTCCGATACCCCGGTGCTTGTGGATTTCTGGGCAGCCTGGTGTGGCCCATGCCGTGCGTTGGCGCCGGTGGTGGATCAGGTCGCGACCGAGTACAACGGCAAGGTCAAAGTCATGAAGATGGACGTCGATAAGAACAACACGACACCTGGCCGCTATGGAATCCGCGGCATTCCCGCCTTGCTGGTATTCAAGGGCGGAAAGGTAGCGGAGCAGATTGTCGGCTACGTCCCCAAGGACACCATTGATGAGACATTGAAGCGTGTGCTGGCATAAAGCAAGCAATTCTTCAAGCAAAGTAGAAATGGCCAGCTCTTCACGAGCTGGCCATTTTTAATTGCCCGGAGATTGTGTGCCCCGTGTGCAGGCCAGTCGGCGCCTGACTTTTACGACCGCGGCACTGTTTCGGCCCGCTAACGTAGCCGATGAGCGGCGGCCTGGTCAGGTCGGTTTTGGCCAAGCCCGTACGCATCACCTGTGGCGGCAAAGCGGATCTGTTTATAGCTGCCGTGACGGTGTGTGATCGCGTCGGGAGTCCGTTACACTTTTAAGGATGATGGACTGGCTGCTTGCGCGCGGAAGCCTCATTGCTCTTTGCATCTTGGCAAACAGCTTTTTTGTGGCTGCGGAGTTCGCGCTCGTCAGTGTGCGCGAAACGCGGATTCAACATCTGGTCGCACGCAAACGGCCGGCGGCACGTACGGCGCTGCGGCTAAAAGAGAACATTGACGAGGTCCTGCCGGCGGTGCAGCTGGGCGTGACGCTGGCCAACCTGGCCTTGGGTGGGCTGGGCGAACCGGCTTTGGCGAGCGGGCTGGAGCGGTTGCTGCGCCGATTGCCGTCGGTCCCCTTGCTGAGCGCGCATCCTTTGGTGGTCGCGCATGCGAGTGCGGTCGTGCTGGCGTTCTGCGGAATTACGTATTTTGAAGTGGTGCTGGGGGAGATCGTCCCCAAGTCACTGGCGCTGCAGCGAGCGGAGCGCATCGCGCTGGCCGTGGCCGGACCGGTGGATTTATTTATCCGCATCACACGGCCCATTGTGCGTTTGCTGAACGGATCGGCGGCATTGGCGCTGAAGCTGTTTCGGGCGCCGCTACGGGGTGAGGCCGGGGCGCATAGTCCGGAAGAATTGAAATTGATGGCTTCGGCGACGCGCAAGCTGGGCTTGCTGCCGGTGTATCAGGAAGAAATTGTGCATCGCGCGCTTGACCTGCGCGAGGTTTCCGCCAGCGAAATGATGACCCCGCGAACACGCATCTTTGCGCTACCGGCTGACATGCCGATTGAGGTGGCAAGTGCGCGCATTATCGAGGAAGAACACTCGCGGGTGCCGGTATTTGAACCGGCGCGGGGCAGTGATGCATTCATCGGTGTGGTGTATGCGAAAGATATTTTTCGCCTAATGCATTTTCGCGGCGTGGCGTTGAGCATGGGTCATCGCGGAGCCTCGGGACTGACCTTGCGTCAGGTGATGCGCGATGTGTTGGTGGTGCCGGAAACGAAACCGGCTTTAGAGCTCTTGCAGGAGTTCCAGGAACGGCGGCGCCAGCTGGCGATTGTGGTGGATGAGTTTGGCTCGACGATGGGGCTGGTGACCGCAGAAGATGCATTGGAGCAGATCGTCGGCGAGTTGGAAGATGACTTCGATACAGGGCGACCGCTGACGCCACTTTCGACCGGCGGCAGTGTCGTGCTCGATGGCAGCGTGACGTTACGGGATTTAGCAACGCAACTGCGGTGGGAGCTGCCGCGTACGCCCGGCGTTGAAACCCTGGCGGGGCTTCTGCTGGCCGGGTTTGGCCATATTCCGGCGGTTGGCGAACGTCTAGAAATGGGCGAGCGCCGCTTTGAAGTCGTGGCAATGGATCGGCACCGCATTGCCCGGGTGCGTGTCGACAGCTTCCAGATACCCACCACAGATACGGAGCGCGCCGGGCAGACCGACGGCGACTCATGGGAAGAGCCGGTGGGAGCAGTTCAAGGGTGAAAGTGGGATCGGGTCTGGGAAATCCGCCAGGGGTGCTCCGTTCGATCTTCGGGCGGGCATTGCGTCAGTTTCTGATCACAGTACCCGCCGTGTGGCTGGTGGTGACCGTGGTGTTTCTGCTGATCCATCTGGTGCCGGGCGACCCGATTGTGTTGATGCTGGGCGAGGGTGCGTCGGCGGGTGATGTGACGGCACTGCGGCATAGTTATGGCATGGATCGGCCGCTCGGCGAGCAGTACTTTGGCTATTGGCAGGGATTGGGACGGGGCGATCTGGGCCGCTCGTTGCGCCTGCATGATTCGGTGTGGCACTTGATTGCTCAACGCTACCCGTACACCCTGGCACTGACCGCCGCGGCGATGATATTGGGAGCGGGTCTGGCCATTCCGGCGGGCGTGGCTGCAGCGCGACACCGCGGCCGCTGGACCGATAGGGTATTGAGTTTCGGAAGTCTGGTCGGGCTTTCGCTGCCGAACTTTGCACTGGGTCCGGTGCTGATTTTGCTGGTGTCGATCCGTTTGGGCTGGTTGCCCGTGTCGGGCGCGGGTGTGGGAACGGTGGATTTCCTGCGGCATCTTCTGCTGCCGGCGGTTACTTTAGGTTTGGGCGTAGCAGCGATTCTGACCCGGATGGTGCGTAGCGCGATGCTGGAAGAGTTGGGTCAGGAGTACATCCGGACAGCCCGCGCGAAGGGCGTGCCGGAGCAGACGGTGGTGTACAAACATGCGCTGCGGAACGCGATTACGCCCATTTTGACCATTTTCGGGTTACAGTTCGGATCGCTGCTGGCCGGCGCCATTGTGACCGAAACCATCTTCGGCTGGCCGGGTTTGGGGCGACTGACGCTGTCGGCTGTGAGCAATCGGGACTATCCGTTGGTGCAGGGCTGCATCCTCGCGATCGGGGTTACTTACGTGATCGTGAATTTTTGTACTGACTCGTTATACGCTGTAGCCGATCCCCGAATGCGTCGCTAAGGAGCAGCATGAGTCCCCGAGATCGTCTACCCGAGTTTCGAGCTCGTGTTTCTTTGAAGCCCAATCGATGGGAGTCCAAGCGCTGGATCTTCAGGCGTTGGGCTTCCAGGGTTTGCGCTTCCAGAGTTTATGCTTCCAGGTCGCGTCAATTTTGGGCGCTGTTGCTCGGCATACCGTGCAGCTTGGCCGCAGCCCAGGTTTCTGTGCCCGTTTTACCTCCAGCAGAGGCGAAGACACAGATCTTTCGGGATGGGCACTTTGGTGTGCGCTTCCATGTACCGGAAGGGTGGGCGCTAAATCGCAAAGACGGGCAGGTGAGTACGTTTCACCTCGATGCCCGCACAGCGCCGCCGCATAGCAAAATGCGCAGTGTGGCAGCGATTCAGTTCAACCCATACCCACTTTCCACCTTCAGCGGAGCGCTTTTTTATTTCAGCGTGGAGCAGCACACCACCGATGCGGAATGCGCGAACCAGGCAACCGGATCACTTCCCCATGTGCGAGACACACAGGATATCGGCGGCATGAGCTTTGTGCATGGTCATGACGAGCATGGACGTATCTGTGTGGAAGCACGGGATGAGGTATACACGGCGTATCGGAAAGGATCGTGTTACCGCTTCGATCTAGCGATGAACACCTTTTGTTCCGTTTCAAGCGGCGCGGCCGACCTGACGGATGGGGAGTTGGAGCAAATCGATCGCCGGATGACGGACATTTTATCCACGGTGAAACTCGACTGGACCAGAGAAGAGCCGCATCCGGTGCCCGTGCCTCGGTTACAAGCCGCGCCGGAAGCGCAGCCGGGCAGCGAACGCGCACCGTTGCCAAGCGTTGCGCAGGGGACCCAATAAGACAAATCTGAAGAAATGGTAGCGGAGCGGAACTTCGGAACCAGCATCAAGCCTTGGAAGGCTCGAGTGGAAGGATTTCGACTCGGATCTGATCGGGATCGAGGTGAAGGAGGGCGACGGTCAAAGGCAGTGAAAATCGTTTAGGACCGGCACTGCCTGGGTTGAGGTAGAGCACGCCCTCGTGCCATTCAATAAGGGGTTTGTGGCTGTGGCCAAAGATGACCACGCTGACGCCGGCCGCCACCGGGTTCAGGTCTAAATCCCCACGAGCATGGACGATGTAGAGCAGGTGCCCGGCAAGCGCAACGGCCTCCGTTGCAGGAAGTTCGGAACAGGGTGGGGAGCGATCAATGTTGCCGCGAATGGCGGTGAGCGGAGCCAATCGCCGAAGTTCATCGAGAATTTTTGCATTGCCGACGTCGCCGGCATGGATGATGTGTTCAACGCCGCGTAGCGCCGCGAGCGCTTCCGGCCTGAGCAGGCCGTGTGTGTCGGACAAAACGCCAATGGTCATGCCTGATCCTTGTGGTTTGCAGGTTCGCTCCCGCGCTGAGATGAAAGGAAACTTCCGAGGTCGGATGATCGCATGCGGCTTGGTCAGGGCTTGATTCTGCTCAATCAGGATCGCATTCGGGGATCGAGCAGGTCGCGAAGGCCGTCGCCGAGGAGATTGAAGGCCAAGACACAGAGAGCGACCGCAAGGGCAGGAAAGAAGACGAGAAAGGGCGATTCGAAGAGATGGGAGCGGGCGTCATTCAGCATGGCGCCCCAGGTGGCAGCAGGTGGCTGCACGCCCAACCCGAGAAAGCTAAGGGTCGCTTCGGCCAGTACCGCAGCGGACATGCCCACTGCTGCCTGCACCAGCAGCGGCTGCAGCGCGTGAGGAAGAATGGAGCGGGTGAGCAGGCGAAGATCACTCGCGCCTAAAGAACGGGCGACTTCGACGAACTCGCGTTGTCGCACAGTAGCCACCTGCGCGCGCACCAGGCGGGCGTAGCCGACCCACGCCGGCAGGGCTAACGCAAGAATCAGATCGGGCACGGTCGGACCGAGAAAAGCCACTACGGCGACGGCCAGCAGGATGCCGGGCAGAGCCAGAAAAGCATTTCCCAGGTAGACGTTCACGACTGTGTCGATGAGGCCGCCGTAAAAGCCGGCCAGCGCACCGAGGACGGTTCCGATGCCCAAGGAAAGCGCGACCACTGCGGCAGCGACGCCCAGCGAAATGCGAGCGCCGAACAGAACACGGGAAAGAACATCGCGGCCGAGGGCGTCGGTACCGAAAAGGTGCTGCCGGGAGGGTGGCTGAAGCCGCTGCGTGAGTTCGATACGGGCGGGGTCGTGAGGCGCGATCCATGGCGCGAAGGCGGCGAGAAGGGCGAAGACAACGAGCAGCGCACCCCCGGCGGTCAGAAGGGGATACGACCGAAGTCGTAGGAAAAAGCGGCTGGAGCTACCACGAAAGTGGAAGACCCCCGACAATCTATGCACAGCTTGCACGTCGTATAAGCCTATAAGAAGTGGTTCTGTAAGGGTTTGGCGTGCATGGGTTTGTACCTGACGATGCACCTCCCCGTCTTGACAGCTTTTTTCTCAACACGGACACTCCTAGAAAGGATAACGAACAAAGGTGCATTGCCGGACGATACAGCCGTACCGCTCAACATCTGTTTGCCCTGGCTTGGGGAGCTTCTCGGGATGAATGTGAAAGGCAAGAGGGCAGTCGTTTGCGGGGCCGGCGGCTTTATCGGGGGACATCTGATCAAGGGACTCCAGGCGCGTGGGATCGAGGTCGTGCGGGCGGTCGACTTGAAGCCTATCGATCAGTGGTACCAGAAGACCGAGGGTGTGGAAAATCTGACCCTGGATCTGAAGGACAAGGCCAATTGCCTGCGGGCTGCCGAAGGTGCGACGCATGTATATCAATTGGCGGCTGACATGGGCGGGATGGGCTTTATCGAAAACAACAAGGCTTTGTGCATGTTGAGCGTGCTGACCAATACCCACATGTTGCTGGCAGCGAAGGAGATGGGGGTAGAGCGGTTCTTCTTTTCCTCTTCCGCGTGTGTGTACAACAGCGAAAAGCAGATTCGTCCGGACGTGGTGCCCTTGCACGAAGGGGATGCCTATCCCGCCATGCCCGAGGACGGATATGGTTGGGAAAAACTTTTCAGCGAGCGAATGTGCCGCCACTTTGAAGAGGACTTCGGGTTGGTATGCCGTGTGGCTCGGTATCACAACGTGTATGGACCGTTTGGAACGTGGGCGGGCGGGCGAGAAAAGGCACCTGCGGCGATTTGCCGCAAGGTGATTGAGGCCAAACGCTCAGGCCGGCATGAGATCGACATCTGGGGTAACGGTCAGCAGACCCGTTCGTTCATGTACATCGACGATTGCGTCGAAGGAACGCACGCGATCATGGAGAGCGCCATTGACGATCCGATCAACCTTGGTTCGAGCGAGCTTGTCACGATCAACCAACTTGTCGATGTTGCCGAAAAGATCGGAGGCGTGCACCTCAAGCGAAACTACGATCTTTCCGCTCCCAAAGGGGTGAATGGACGCAACAGCGATAACACAATGATTCAGAAACGGCTGGGCTGGGAGCCATCGATCCGCTTGCGGGACGGGCTCGAAACGACATATCGCTGGATTGAACGCGAAATGCTTACCGGCGCAAAAGGGACATAGCGCGTAACGGCGCGAAGCGCCAAAGGGCACAGAGAAGCTGGTATGGCAGCGATCGCAACCGAAACAACAATCCTCGGCATAGATTTTTTCAGCGGCACGGCGGCGCAAGCCGTGGAGCGCATGTGCTGCGGAGGGCTGCTGGTCGTTCCCGCGGCCCCGGCGTTGAAGGATGTTGAAACAAATGCTGCCTACCGTGAAGCACTCCTGGCGGCAGATCTGGCACTGCCGGACTCGGCTTTCATGGTGATGATCTGGAACAGGCTGCAAGGGGATTGCATGCCGCGCATTTCAGGCCTGGAATACCTGCGGACGCTTTTGGGCCATGGCGCGGTGCGGGAACCGGGTAGAACGCTTTGGGTCATGGCGAGCGGGACCAGTGCGGAACGAAATGTTGGATGGCTTGCCCGTCAAGGCATTCAGGTGCCGAATGAATGCGTGTATGTTGCCCCGCAGTATGGCACCGAGCTTGAGGATATCGCTTTACTGGAGCGCATTGAGCGGGTTCGTCCCCAGCACATCGTGGTAACGGTGGGCGGGGGTACACAGGAGAGATTGGGGCTTTATCTAAAACGCCAACTCAGTTATCTGCCGGCGATTCATTGCATCGGGGCGGCCATCGCCTTCTTGAGTGGGGATCAGGTGTGCATCCCGATGTGGGCGGACCGGTATTACCTGGGGTGGGCGTTTCGATCGGCGTCGGAACCGATGCGGTACGTGCCGCGCTACTGGGATGCCCGCAAACTGCTGCGCCTGATGGTGCAGTACCGCGATCGCCTGCCGAGGCTGGTGTCGCCGCAATCGGAGATCAGCTCGCAGGTGACTGTGACGCCTCCGATCTTTCGTCAGGCTCCGCCAAAAGGGTTTTGACCTGGCGGCGGCAATGCCATGACGGCGACGCTTTGACAGCACCGCTCGACGACAACCAAATGCATGGCAAGCTGACACGAATATACTCACGATCCAAGCGCTCAGGGCTCGGGATATTCCTTATGACGCAAGCGGCGCAGCTTTTTCGGCGTGTCGGGGTTGTTGTGACTATGCGGATCTTCCGGACAGGCCCGTTGCTGCTTATAGGCTCACGGCTGCTTGTGGTCTCATGGCTGCTTATGGGCTCTATGCTGAGTTGGGGGCAACGGCCGTCCTCGGTGGCCGAGCAGTATCTTTTTCAGGCCGCCAATGCGGAGCGGGCGCAACGAGGACTTCCGCAGTTGCAATGGGATGAGGCGTTGTACCGAGCGGCTGTGCAGCATGCGCAGCAAATGGCCGGACGTGAGGCGATTTCCCACCAATATGCCGGAGAACTGGATTTGGCTGCACGGGCGGGCAGGGCAGGGG
>CAXTRN010000021.1:0-26951 GCA_964246645.1 uncultured Acidobacteriaceae bacterium | reverse complement strand
TGCGGCCTACGCCGCCGCGGGTTTGCTGCTGGTGTCGCTGGCCACACTCAGTCTTTATTTGGTTTTGGTGTCGGAACTCAACAAGAGCACCGAACTGTTCCTGAAAGACAAGGTCAATGTCATACGCACCTTGCTGCGTGAACGTCCCGACGACGCTGACGGTCTGCACGAAGAGGTGGAACTCGAATCCGCCTCAAGAAGGTTCGAGCAGTTCTACATCCGCCTGCTCGATGGGCAAGGCAAAGCGCTGCTGACGACCCCAGGCATGGCCAACCAGCTCGATCTGCTCAAGCTCGGCAGCCTGCTGAAGGATCGTTCCGGATCACCGCTTTCGATGACCGGCCGGAACGGCAAGGTCTTTCAGATCATGGCGGCGACAGCGCACACGGGTGAGCCGGAAGACGACTTCCGGACAGTTCAGGTAGCTGTAGACGTTTCGCAAAAGGAGGCCCTGCTACGGCGGTTTCGGTTTTGGTTCTGGGTCACGTCCGCAGGCCTGCTCGTGCTGTTTCCACTCGCCGGCTACCAGATTGCGAGGCAAGGCATACGACCGGTGGAAGAGATTGCAAACACGGCACGCCGCATTACCTCCACTCATCTAGGGGAACGCATCGCGGCGGAAGGCTACCCTTACGAACTGGCCTCCCTGGCGCTTACTTTCAACAACATGCTCGACGGACTGGAAGACTCTTTCGAGCGCATTTCACGCTTTTCCGCTGACATTGCGCACGATCTGCGCACACCCGTCAACAACATCCGTGGCGAAGCCGAAGTGGCGCTCGCGCGGGCTCGCACAATCGATGAGTACCGCGACGCCTTGGAATCATCACTCGAAGAAGCCGTGCGTCTTTCTGAGTTGATCAGTAACCTGCTGTTTCTTGCTCGGACTGAAAGTCCTTTCACCCATTTGCGTCTCGAGTCGGTCGATGTTGCCGAGCTCCTGGAAGGGGTGCGGGAGTACTACGATGCGTCAGCCGCCGATGCCGGGGTCGTTCTCACCAGCATCGCGAGTGAGCGGGTATTTGCCGAGCTTGATCGCACACTGATGCAGCGTGCGGTGGCGAACCTGATCTCGAACGCAGTGGCACACACGCCGGAAGGCGGTATGGTTACGATGAAGGCGCATACGGAAGCCTCAAATGTTCTGATCGAAATCGCGGACACGGGAGTCGGCATTCCTTCCGAGGCACTGCCGCGCGTCTTCGATCGATTCTTCCGTGTAGATCCGTCGCGGTCCAGAGCTTCGGGAGGCACGGGGTTGGGATTGTCCATCGTCCAGGGCATCGCGCAACTGCACCGCGGCCATGTCGAAATCACCAGCAGACCGGGGCTGGGAACATGCGTCACACTACGGATGCCGATCGCAGGGCAGCTGAAAACTTCTATCGACTAAGCCGCGGTCCATGACAGCGGTCCGGCTTCAGGATCAAGCATTTTGCGTGGCGAGCAGCGTGCCTCCATGCGTTCTGTTTGCAAAGCATATCCTTCTCACCGAGTCAGACATGACACCAGTTTCGCAAACGACGCCGAACATGACGACCAAAACAAAAGCCCTCCGTCCCATGCTTACCGGGGCAGAGGGCTTTGTCTTGCAACCTCTTGCTTAGTCGTCGTCACCGTCACCGACCGGTGCGGTTTTGTTAAAATCGCTGGCAGGACGTACCTTCTTCTCGCCCGGGTAAGGGACCTGGAAGTTGGTGGATTCGTACCAGTCGAGATGGTTGACCGTGGACGGATCTTCCGAGTCCGGGACGTGCTGCTTACCGGCGAAGACCTGAGCCTTCTTCTTCACCCAACCGGCCCTCAACGCCTTGATCGAAGGGTTTTCCGGGGTTTGCAGCGCCGCGTTGACCCGCGCAGCGGAGACAGGCTGAGCCAGCGTGCGTGTGATTCCGGGATACCGCAACGTCGCCGTCGTGGGGGTAGCACCGAATTTACCGACCGGGATCGGCTGGGCCGGGGTCTGCTTCACGCCCTGGTTGAGAGGGATGCCATTCGCAACGTGCGACCACGGCTTGTAGTTTTCCGCAGGCGGGTTGTCGAGGAAGATTTCGCTCATGGGTGACGCCGTGAGATCGAATTGGTTCATGGGTGGCAACCCCAGGATCTGCTCGATCGTACGGGTCATGTTGACTTGCGTGTAGAAGGTGCTGTCCTCGGTAACGCCGGCCCCGGTTCCATCCTTCTTGACCTGCTGCTGAACGAAGGGGCTGATGATGTAGCCGGGGCTGCGATGACCGTCCACATGGTCAACGCCGTCCTGGGCATCGTCCTCTTCAACGAAGATTGCTGAGGAATCCCAGATGGAACTGTGGCTGATGGCATCGACAAACCGGCCAAGCGCCAGGTCGTTATCGGCCTGCATGGCTTGCGCCGTGGGAGGGCCACCGGTGTGATCGGAGCTGATCCACATGAACTCCAACTGCGGCACCGAGCCGTTGGCAGCATCCTTTTGGAATTCCTGATTCCAAACATCGAAGCGGAACTGGTCGGGAATACCCAGATCGAACTGCGGATAGTTCTGGACCGTGTTGTTGATCAGGTTCGGCAACGGAGAGTGCGAAGCAATCGTGTTGAAGTTATAGAGTTGGTTTTCCGCGCCGGCCTCATACGCCAGAGTGTCGTTGTAGAAATCAATCCATTGAGGCTCTTTAGTCGAACCACTCGGTGTTTGGAAGGTGTTGTACTCGATGTATTCACCGAAGTTCTTGAACGACACACCCTGCTTGGCCGCAACGTCCCAAAGGTGACCGACCTTCTGGTATGCAATCGCATCGCCGCCGTTGGAAGGATAGTCACGAATCCAATCCGGCGATTGGATGTCATCGGAGTAGGGCGCTATCGCCTGGACGATCCAGTTGTGTCCGTCGGCAGACTGGCGGCTCGGATCATAGAAGTTGTCGAACAACGGAAAACGCTGCACGAGGGCGTGTGCGTTCGGCGTCACCGGGCCAAAGGTCGGATTATCGCCAAAGACGGCCAGCGAGGCTTGACCGTTGCCGCCGGTTACGTCGCCCAATATCTGGTCATATGTGCGGTTTTCGCGAATGATGACGAACACATGCTTGATCTTTGATGGAGCGCCAATACGCAGCGGAATGGCAAGCGCTTTGGCATCTTTCTTGCCCCCGGATGCTGCGAAGATATTCTCTGCAAGATCCCAATGGTTGTTGGTGAAGACCTGCTGCGTCAACACGCCCAATACGCTCGCGGTCGGTACCGGAATGATGCTTACCGTGCCGAGATCCTGGTGGGTATTGAAGCTGGTCACGCCGTGTGCCGTGCCGTAGGAGTTTTCCGCGGTCTTTGTCGGGGGAGGCGCTACGGCAAAGCCCGTCGTGCCGATACCCTTGTCATTGGCCACAAGCAACGTGTTACTGGTTGAATCGAGCACCACCGAACTCGGTGCATAGCCGACCGGAATCATGCCTGTGAGCGAGCCGCCACCGTTCAGGTTCACCACGGCAATGGCGTTCGCGTTGTAAAGCGCCACGTACGCGATGTTGTTTGTCTGATCGACCGCGATGGCATTCGGCCCAGCGCCGTAGGCCGCGCCACGTTGCCCGGGTACCTTGATGGGCAGACCGAGGTCAATCGTTTCTGTGACCTGGTTGGTGCCCGCGTTGATGACCGAGATGCTGTCGCTGTACGTATTAGCGACCAGCAGGTTGTTGCCCCAGAAAGCCATTCCCGTCGGGTGCAGGCCCGTGGCAACGTTGGCGGTGACGGTGAAAGAAGCGAGGTTCACCACGGAAACGGTGCCGGTAGACGTCGAGCCCGTGGGAAACGCGACTACGACCGGGGTGCCGTTGGAGTATCCCTGGAAGTCGTTCTCCTTCGCGACGCGTCCAGCCTCGTTGGAAACGTAGGCCGTTTTGCCGTCCGGAGAGATCACTACGCTGTTCGGCACATTGCCGACCCGGACCTCTGCCCCTTGCACCGGGGTAGCGGCGGTGAGATCGATCCTGGTAAGTGTGTCGTTGTTGTCCAGCACGGCATAGGCCGTCTTGCTGTCCGCCGAAACCGCAATGCCGAGCGGGTAGGAGGTGTTATTCGAGTAGGTCTGCCCGCAGGGGATTTCGTCGCTGCCCGTGGTTCCCGGAACGCTTGTCGGGAAGCAGTTGGCGTTGGTCAACACTTTGGCTGCATTCAGGTCAACGGGAACATTGACGTGGGCGAAATCAGAAAGCAGCCCGGCCGCACTGACGTTCGCGATGCTGACGTAGCTTCCCGTACCGGAATTGCCGTCCTGGCTGAACAGGAGATGTTTTCCGTCCGCAGTGTAGGTGATGCCGGTGTTGCTTCCATCCTTGTCTTTGCCCGCGTTGGCTGCATACGTTTGCAGGACAGCCCCGGTCTGCGTGTTGAAGATCGTGACAGCCTGGGGGGCGCCCATCTGCAGCACGGCGGCGGTGTGGTTGCCTGTTGGATTGAGAGCAATGGCTTTTGCGCGCGTCGTCGTGCCAAGGTACACCGTGGTGCCCACCGGCGTGATGACCTGGCCATTGCTGACCACCCACGGGGTGGGCAGGGTCGAAGGATAGTTCGGCCCGGCGGCGGCGTTCTTGTTTTCACCTACCGAATAGGTCGGAAACGGTACGGACTGCGCGGAAGCAGCGACGCCGCATCCTGTCGCCAGCAGGCCGGCAAGCGGCAGCAGACGGGAATTTGTCCGTTGGGAAAAAAGCATATATCGAGACGTTTTGCTGAACATCGATCATCCTCGCGGTGCTTATCGACACACGTTGGCGTTGGCTCTGCGGAGCGGGGGAAGGGGTTGGAACTTAATTTGCGGAGCGTGGAAGCCATGTTGCGCATCCACTCCACGAAAAGAAGTATGACAGTCAGCCCCTGACGAGCCTGTGACCGCTACATGACATTTCTGTCATGTTCAGAGACGCGTCGATCCGTGGCGGGCGCGCATCGTTGCTCTGCGGGAACTTTGCTCTGCGGAGATTCCGATGACGATCAGCAGATTGACTTCTGCCCATGGCCACACAAAGGGTGCGGGTGTTGCGCTTACCCTGCACCCTTTAGGACTTTTATGCACCCGATCGCCTATGCCGGGGCCTTGTACATTTTGTAGGCGGTTCCCGCTGGGCACGCCATGTTTTCCTTCCAGATCGGCTGAAGTGACTTGTCCAGGTACATCAATTGCCCGTTGAGCGAAACCATGATGTGGCCGTTGTCAAAGGAATCCATTTCGTCATAGGTGGGTTGCAGGATCAGCTTGCCCGACAGGTCGATCAGCCCCCATTTGCCGTCTTTTTTCACCGGGCACAGCCCTTCGGCGAACTCGCCGGTCTTTTCCCATTGCGCGGGCAGCGCAACGGAGCCGTCGCGGTGAATGAATCCCCATTTGCCGTCCATCACGATCGCACAAACGCCGGCGTTGAAGCTGGTGACGGTTTCGTAGCGGAAGGGCAGCACGGTATTGCCGGCTTTATCGATAAAGCCCCATTTGCCGTTCAACTGCACGGGGGCAATGTCTTCGCTGTAGCCGTGAACGGTGTCGTACTTCGGTTCGATCACGATCTTGCCGGAAGGATCGATGTATCCCCACTTACCGCCGAGGGAAACGCGGGCGCGGGCGTCCTGGAAGCTGCGAGCCACGTCGAAGCGGAGGGGAAAGGCTTCCGAGCCGTCGGGCCGAATGAAGTGCCACTGGTCGGCCATGCGGACAGGGCTGCAGTTCCAGCGAAAGTTGCGTGCTTCGTCGTACTGTGGCGTGAGGGTTTCCGCCCCGTTCCGGCCGATGTATCCCCACTTGCCGTCTTTGCGCACAGCCGCCCAATCAGTGGCAAAGGGCAGAGCGGCGTCATAGCGTGCGGGCACGGCCAAGGCTCCCTGGGTGTCGATGTAGCCGAAGCTGCCACATACATTGACGGGTAGCAGTATCCGGGAGATCTGCCCGTATGCCTGGAAGCGCAGTGAAAGGGCAGAAGCGGCGGCGAGTCGGGTGAAGGTGCGGCGGCTGAGCGAATGCATGATCTGTGTGGCCTCTGATTTGAATAGGTGTTCGCGAAAGATTTCGAGTTTTCCTGAAAGATTTTTACTTAAAAGGTTGCGCGAAGGCTCAGCTGGCTTACCCGCTGGGTGGCGGTTCCCGTGGCGCCGGCATTGATCTGCGTGGTGATCTGACCGAAGCTGGCTGTGTTGAAGATGCCGGAAGGAGCACCGTACTGAGCGCGATTAAAGAGATTAAAGACGTCACCGCGAAAGGCGAGATTGAACCGCTCTGTGGTGAAAAGGCCCTTCTGGAGCGAAGCGTCGATCTGCCATGTTCCGGGGGCATCGAGAAGGTTGCGGGGAGCGTTGCCGAAGGTGCCGGCAGCCGGCAGCGCAAAAGCAGCCTTGTTGATATACAGCTGGGGAGTGCGG
This sequence comes from uncultured Acidobacteriaceae bacterium, assembly GCA_964246645.1. Taxonomy (GTDB): domain Bacteria; phylum Acidobacteriota; class Terriglobia; order Terriglobales; family Acidobacteriaceae; genus Granulicella. The sequence goes on along the minus strand of CAXTRN010000021.1, from coordinate 20,570 downwards.
CCGCCCGCAGGCACCAGGGAAACACCTCGAACGAGGTTGGGGCGTTGCGGCGACATGGTGTTGCCATCGGGTAGACTCGCGGCCGTGCGGGCCACCGTCACATTCACAGGCAGCCCTGTGCGCGCCACAGCCAAGGTGCTGAGCTGGAAATTTCCGAGCAGATGACCGGCGAGGCCTTCGTGAAGATAGGTCTTGCCCGAGCCGACAGGAAGCTCGTACACGGCGTTGGCTGTGAATGAGTGGCGGACGTCCTGGTCACTGTTGGCGCGTTCGCAACGAAGACAAGCGACGTTCTGGGGGAAGTCGGTTTCACCGCCCGCATTGTTGCCGACGTTGGTGCCGTCGTCGATCGAATGCGACCACAGATAGGTGGTTCCAAAGGTGAGCCCTGAGGCGAAGGACCGGTTCAACGAAGCGACCAGGCCGTTGAAGTGGCTGTCGCTGCTGCTGGTTTTGTAATCGACCAGACCAAACGTGCGTAGCGGTGCGATGCGGGTGACGGCGTTCAATGTATTGACGACGGTATGCAGAGGCAGGTGCGCTCCATGGCTGCCGATATATCCCACGTTGCTCACGAGCCCGAAGGGGAACTTTTGTTCGACAGAAAGCGACCATTGGTGCACCTGCTCGCTGACGCGATCGCGATCGAGGCCGCGGGGCGCATTGGACACAAGCGCGGCGGAGGTCAGCAGCGGTGACACGGGGTAGCTGGGTGTGCCAAGTTGCGCGGCGGTAAACGAAAGTCGTTGACCGAGATTGCTTAGCGGTGCGATAAGGTCGCCGAGTTGCGATTCGCCCGCATACAGGCCGTAACCGGCGCGGATCACACTTTGGTGATGAAGCGATTCTGGAGCCCAGGTAACGGCCAGGCGGGGCTGGACGTTCGTGCGGTCCGGGTTATAAAAAGTGCTGCCCGCAGGACAGTAGCCGCCGGTGCAGTGGATTGGATCGAAGGGCAGATCGTGGCCGTTTACACCATTGAAAGCACCGAACGAATCGTAGCGGAGCCCCAAGGAAAGCAGGACGTCGCGAGTCAGTTTGTATTGATCCTGAACGAATAGATCGAACTCGGTTTTGCGTGCATCTTCGGCAGGTGTGCGCGCCAAAAAGGTCGCACCACTGAAATTGTTGTTTTGAAACGTGGTGACACTGGTGGCGGCGTATTGCGTTTCCTGGGTGCTGAGTAGATTAAGTTGCACCCGGCGCAGGCCGCCGCCGGTGGTGATGGTGTGCCGTCCAAAGGTGAGATCGACAGTATCGACCAGCGAGTAAGCCGTGGAGCCCTGCACCTGCTGCAGAGTGTCATGCAGCGTGGAAAAGCCGGCCACAGCAATCTGCACGGGGGCAAGACTGTTGTTTTGCGCGTAAAACGGCGTGCGGTTCACAGCGACCTGCAGGTCGTTCAACAGATCCGGACGAAACGAATGCAGAACGGAAAGTACGGCGTTCTTCGGATCCTGTTGCGAAGAAAGAGTGTCGCCGATGTAGCCGTTCGCATCGCCGTTGGGAACAACGAGACGAGCCTGATCGAGGTTGTAGCGGAAATAAGCCGTGGTGCGCGGTGTAAAGGTTTGATCGAGGCGGATCAGGCCGAAGTCTTCGTTTTGAAGCTGCCGTCCCGATCCAGTGAACTGGTAAATACTGGGATTCGCCGTAGGGGTTTGGCCGGCGGGATAGAACGCGAGCAGTGGAGCGAGGGCGGGCGATTTGGCCCGCGTGGCTGCGAGGTACGCGGGGCTTGGGACGAAGCCGACCAGCGGCTGCGAGACTGTTTGGCGCAGGCCCTCGTAGTTGCTGAAAAAGAAGGTGTGATCCTTTACGATCGGGCCGCCCAAACTGGCGCCGAACTGATTCAAGCGCAGCGGAAGCTGCTTTGCTGAAAACAACGCGCGTGCGTTCAGGATGTCATTGCGGAAGAACTCATACACACTGCCGTGAAAGCGGTTGGTGCCGGTCTTCGAAACAACGTCGATCTGCCCGCCGGTGGTGCCGCCGTACTGTGCGGGATAAACCGTGGATAAGGCGCGGAACTCCCCGATGGACTCCGATGAAAGTTGAACCCGGAGATCGAGCTTTTGCGACTGGCGCAGAATGCCGGTGGCGTCCACGCCGTCAAAGGTGACCTTGTTGTCATCGATTCCGCGGCCCGCAAAGCGGATGGTGAGTTGATTGCCGCTGCCGGTGTTGACGGCGCCGGGGATGAGCAGTTCAAGAGCGGCCCAGTTGCGCCCATTGATGGGTAAATTTTCAATCTGTTGCTCGGAGATCACGCCCCCGATGGAAGCATCGTCTCTATCCAAAGCGGCAGAAGCGGCGTTGACAGAAACCGTTTGGGCGGAACTTTCCACGGCGACCTGCACATCCGAGGTGCGAACCTGTCCCACCTCCAGCAAAACGCCGGTCAGTTCTTTGCTGGCAAAACCCGGCGCCGCGACGGTGAGGTTGCAAAGCCCCAGCGGCAGACCTGTAAAGACATACACCCCGGCGCTTGTGGAAGTGACTGACTGATGAAAGCCGGTGGCCGGAAACAGCACGGTGACCGTGGCGCCGGGCAGCAGAGCACCGGCAGGATCAGTCAACGTGCCTTTCAAGTTTGCGCGATCGATCTGGGCAAGCGCAGGGCCTGCCAGCACCAGCGGTGAACAGAGCAAGGGCAATATGTATTTCAATCGAGTCAAGACACAGGCTCCTTCGCAGATCGCAAAGTCGCTTGCAAACATGGCTGTCGCGCATGGCTGTGGCGTTCAATGCTGCCTCATGGGCGGATGTATCTGCGATTGCTCCCAATGGTAGGGAGTCTTTCTAAAAACAATCTGAAGATCCAGGGGCGTAACCCAATATTCACAAAGCGCACCGATACTGGCTTCATGCGGGTGTTGATCGCGGAAGACAAAGTAAGAATGGCGATGCTGCTGCAGCGGGCAGTACAACGCGAAGGGTATCTGGCGCTGGTGGCTCATGATGGCGAGGCTGCGCTGGAAACTGTGCGACGGCATCGGCTGCATGCGATCGTGATGGACGTGATGATGCCGAAGCTGTCCGGGTTTGATGTGCTTACCCGGATGCGCAGCATGGACGTAAAAGTACCGACAATCCTGTTAACGGCAAAAGATTCCAGTCGGGACATCGTGCGCGGTTTGGACCTGGGCGCGGATGATTACCTGACCAAACCGTTCGACCTTTCGGTTTTGCTGGCCAGGCTGCGAGCTCTGATTCGACGGCCCTCCGCGCTGGTGATGGGACCGCTGCAGGTGGGCGATCTCCTGTTGCGGTCCGACACGCATGAGGTGGAGTGCGCCGGCCGCAGCATCAGCCTGACGCCGATGGAATTTACGCTGTTGGAAGCCTTGATGCAGCGCGCCGGCAAGGTCGTGCGCAAAGAAGATCTGGCCGAGATCGGATGGGGAACAGAGGCTGCCTTTCAGGAGAGTACGTTGTATGTCTTCATTCGCGCGCTGCGCAGTAAGCTGCATTCTCCGGAAAGGCCGGATGTGCTTCACACCGTTCGCGGCGTGGGCTACATGCTCAGGCCAGGGCAGTGATCAAGCAGTGGTCTATCAGCCTTCGCTTGACGGCCTGGTATGCGTCCATCTCCGCTGTCGGCCTGGCGGTGTTCGGTGTGGTGATGTGGTTTGTGCTGGCAAACTCCATGATCTCCTGGAAGGACCGCACACTGCAGACGCGAGCCGCGCACATCGAGGCGACGTTGAACCTTGCGCACGCCGACGCTCCGCAAAAGGACGACGCGCAAGCCCTGAACCGGAAGCTGGAGGAGGTAATTGGTGCGTTGCCGGAAGGTGAGTGGATCGAGATTGCCGGGGCCGACGGACATATTCTCTTTCCGACCCAACGCTTGGCCGGACCCGGCATAGCGGCAACGCCCTGCGCGACGGCGCTTTATCGGGACATACTGGTCGGTCGGGAACGCTTTCGCGAGCTTTGCCGTCCGGTGATCTATCGACACCAACCGGTGTACCTGCTGGTGCCCAGCCCGCTCAGCGAGGACCGTGTTCTGCTGGGGAATTTTACCTCTGGGCTGTATCGCATGGTGCCTATCCTGCTGCTGGTCTCTGGTTTGGGCGGGTATTTGCTGAGCCTGCGTGCCCTGGCCCCCGTCGATGTGGTGATCGCGGAAGCACGCTCCCTTTCCGCAAAGGACCTGAGCCGTCGTTTGACGGTTTCGACGGCAGACGATCAGCTGCAACGTCTTGCGGTTGAGTGGAATGGCTTGCTTTCGCGCATCGAGAGCGCCATGGTTCGCGTTACGCAGTTCACCGCCGACGCTTCGCACGAGCTGCGCAGCCCGATCGCCTTCATCCGCACCACGGCGGAGTTTCATCTGCGGAACTCTGCTCTGAACGATGATCTGCGCGAAACTTTTGCGGCGATCCTCGATGAAACAACGGTGGCCGCTGAGATGCTGGAAGGCCTGCTTTTGCTGGCGCGTCTGGATGCTGAGGAAATCCCGATGCCTTCTCAGCCAGTGGACGTGTATGCGGTGTTGTTCGATCTCGCGCTCCACTTCGCACCGTCGCTCCGGAAGCGTCGGCAAGAACTCACGGTCAGCCGCCCTGTGGACGGTTCTCCCCTGCTCCGCATGGGTGCCGGTCACCTGCGCCGCGTTCTTACGGCCGTTCTGGATAACGCGATTAAATACACGCCGGACGAAGGAAGCATTTGCGTTGCCTCCGCAAGAAGCGGCGACCTGCAGCTGCGCATCACGGATACAGGCATGGGGATACCGGCAGAATACCTAAACCGCATCTTCGATCGTTTCTTTCGCGTGGACGAGGCCCGAACCTCTGTGGAGGAAGGCGTCGGCCTCGGATTATCCATCGCGAAACGTCTGCTGGAACAGTACGGAGGCAGCATTTCCGTGATGAGCCAGGTGGGCGTAGGAACGTCGGTTGTCTTGACCTTCCCTGAGGGACTTATCACCGCAAAGGAAACTTGATCAGAGCTTCCGGATCGGCAATCAAGCTGGAACTCGGCTCTGGTGTTTGCGAAGCGTAAGCAAAGAAGCTTTTGAATCCAGGAATTCAGCGAGGTGATCTAAGCCGCAGGAGCAGGCCTACATGAGTGAACAGAGCAAGATGGAACCCGTTAAAGTGCATACCGGCACGGCCGTCGTTACCGGAGCCTCTTCGGGATTGGGAAAGGTATACGCGGATCGCCTGGCGGAGCGCGGCTACAACCTCATCCTGGTAGCACGCCGCGCCGACCGGCTCGAAGCGTTGGCAGCTGAGCTGCGGCAAAAACACAGTGTGGCTGTGACTAACTGGGTTGCTGACCTGGCAAACTCGGCGGAGTTAGAACAAATCGCCACCAAAGTCGCTGCGGACGAGACCATCACGCTGCTTGTCAACAACGCCGGCACGACCCACGTGCGTAACCTGGTAGATTCCGCCTGGTCGTATGTGGATAACATGATTCAGTTAAATGTTACGGCTTTGACCCGACTTACCTCAGCTGTACTTCCCGGCTTTAAGCAGCGCGACCGCGGCATTCTGGTAAATATCGGCTCCGTTGTTAGCTTTTACAGTTACCCCAGCAACAGCGTGTACAGCGGCACCAAGGCCTATGTATTGAATCTGACGCGCGGCCTTCAGTCCGAATTTAAAGATACCAATGTTCAGATTCAATTTGTGGCGCCGGCAGCAACAGAGTCGGAGATATGGGACATCGGGGGTCTGCCGCTTACTTCGCTACCACCCGAGGTGGTAATGACGGCCGAAGATTGCGTTGACGCTGCACTGAAAGGCATGGATCAGAAAGAACCGATGAGCCTGCCTTCGCTACACGATCCCAAACTTCTGGCCGACTATGAAACCGGAGCCACCAACGTGCTTTACGGAGCCCAGACCGGCAAACCTGCCCCACGGTACCTGGAGTAAGCAGCCGAGTATCGCGTCAGATCGCCGGCATGAGTCATTTACGACAGGGCTGGAAACCGGATGTTTGCATCCAGGTTTCCAGCCCAAACGAGCTCATCGGCGCTACAGTTGAAGCTTCTTTCCCGATCAGCGGCGCGCGATTGTCTGTCCCTTGCTCCCGACATACGTCACATGCCAAACAGAACGGCTACCGTCATCGGTGACGAAGAGCGATCCATCCTTGGCGACCGTGACGCCCACAGGCCGACCCCAGACCTGTCCATCGGGCGTGAGAAAGCCTGTAAGGAAGTCCTCATAACGGCCTTCGGCCTGGCCGTTATGCAGCGGAACGCGAATTACCTCATAGCCGGCACGCGCTGCGCGATTCCACGATCCGTGCTCGGCCGCGAAGGCATTGCCCGCGTATTCACTCGGAAACGCCCCCGCTTCGGGCGCAGTGTTCGTTGGATAAAACACCATCTCAAGCGATGCCATGTGCGGTTGCACCAGAACATCCGGCGTGAGCACCTTGGCGCTTTGATCCACATGCTTGCAGGACCCGCCATCGGGCGAGGTTGACGGCGCCTGCATGTTGGCGCCGGTCCCATCGGCGCAGGGCTGCGCCACACGGGGATCAGGGTGACCACCCATGTAGTACCACGGCCAACCGTAGAAGCCGTCTTCCTTGACCGAGGTCACGTAATCAGGCACCAGGTGGTTGCCCAGGTTGTCGCGCTCATTGGTGGAGCACCAGAGCGACCCCGTAACCGGATTGATCGCTTCACCGACGCAGTTCCTGATGCCGCTGGCGTATACCTTAACGAACTTGCCCTCCGGCGTGAACTCCAGCACGTCGGCGCGGTGAAACTCCTTGGGCGTTGTGTCCGGATTGTCGGCATTGGAACCGGAACCGACGGACACAAGCATGTGCTGACCGTCCTTTGTGAAAACGACGTCCCGTGTCCAATGACCGCCACCGCGCAATTGCGCAAACCCAGGCAGTTGCGCAACAACCGTTTCGGCCTTCCCTGTCGCTACCAGATCGCCGGATTTATAGGGGATTCGAACGACCGAATCCGTGTTCCCCACATACACCCATTTTGGATTTGGTCCGGCCGGATAGAAATTGATCCCGAACGGCAGGTTCAGGCCAGTCGCAAAGGTCGAGATCTGCTGAGCTTTCCCGTCAGGACCGACGCCGCGCAGCACGTAAATCTTGTCGCCATGGGAATCGGAAAGAAAGATGTCGCCATTGGGTGCGGTGCGCAGCAGACGCGGCTCGCGGAACTGGGTGTTGGCTTCGGGCACAGGAGCCGGCTTGCCGGTGTTCGGATCGCGCGGTGCGGGCTTGTAGTCCCCACCGGCGTACAGCTCGACCTTAAACCCGGCAGGCGCAATGGGCATGGCTCCATCCGGTCGCGGCACCAGGGCCGGCCCGTTCTCGACCGCCTCCGCCGGATGCGGGTCCGGCAGGTCGCCGACCGTGATCTTGTGAGACGCGCCCGGCTTTTGCTCATTCCAGTCAGCAAATTTCGCCCCAGACGTCGTGGCAGCGCTTTGCGCCATCGCCACCTGACCGACGGAGGCGAGACCAATGAGAGTGGCAGCTGTGAGAAGGGCCTGAGATCTTCTGCTGGCCGTACCTGTCGGAAGTGCAACATTGAGCAGCAGGGGGATCATCAAAATTCTCCTTGGGGGATCGTGCACCTGTGATTAGGACACTGAAGCTTCTTATTGGATGAGATGTCGATGCGCCGGGATGCTGCCACGCTGTGGAAAGCCTTCGCCTCGCTTCCCTGCCTTGCTACCCACCTCATGCGGGCGACTTAAAAGGACAGAATGGCTTACCGCACCATTGGACATCGGCGTTAGGTACCCTGCGGTCTACAAGCACCGACGTGGGATCTCTCGCTGCCAGCCAAGCTGTGGTTACCAGGAAGTCGTTGCCACTACTCTAGGGCGCGCGGGTTTTCCGTCGATGATTCTAACCTGGACGACGGCCTCGAAGTTGCCCTTATCGCCTGGCGTCAGGCCGTCCCGCTTTAACTCCTCCAGACTTCGCTCGTCGGAGAGTACTTCAGCCGCGGCAATGGTTCCGTTCTCTCCAATTCCTGCCGCCACAACAACCATCTGCTCTGTCAGCGGATCGTTGAACCGCGCGATCAATCCGTAGTCGTCCGTGGCTTTGTTCAGAGTCAGTAAGGTGTCCATCGACCATTTGCGTTTCGGGTCAGCACGATCTTCGATTTCGAATGTGTTTGTACTCGGCCGAGCAAAGTGAAAGCGCAAAGGATCGGTCAACCGCATCGTCCAGGGATTATTGAAACCCGAGATCAATACCACAGGGCCTTTTTGCAGATCAGAAAACGATGTTTGTGCCGACGATTGAACATTAATTGTCTTATTTTGTTTCGCAAGCACCTCCTGCAGCTTCGCGAGTGCGATCGTGTCTGATAACGCGACCGGATCGGAATGTAAAGCATGCCCGCCCACCGAAGCGTCACTAACTCCGGGGGTTGGTGCATTCGTCATTGCGAGAACAGATCCTATCAGAACCAGCACCGGCTCCTGCTTTGCGAGCAGAGGTCGCCAGAACAGGAGAACAGCAGAAGTCCGCAGATACGATTGTGCAAGCAACACACTCACAATGAGCAAAAGGCTACCTGCCATTCCTACAAGTAGGCCCCGGCGGTCAAGTAGGCCCCGGCGGTCTTTTGGCAATTTCGCCGGATCCGACACACCGCTTGGTAGGGAGTCCTCAACAGGTGGACGGACAGCTTCAGCTTCCGGAGGTATCGGTTTTTCCAAACTCGGCGAGGCGGCTACGCCCGGCGACGCGGCCCCGCTCGGGGCAAGTTTGAACTCGGGTACATAGGAGCCCGGCCGCAATTCAATGCGAAGTTCCTGCATGTGCTCAGGTTCGTAATAGTACTGAGCGAGTCGCTTGCGCACCTCCCCGGCCGTCACTCTCACGACGGGATCGGCATTGAGATCATACCCGGGCTGGCGCCCAAAGGCCTCTATGCCGATCGTGCGCTCTTTCAGATCTTCCTGCCGTCCCGTCAAGGTTTTGCGGACCACATAGCTCAGAAAACCTGGATACCGACGACTGTGATTGAAATGGGCACTGTTTTGAATCCGCACCAGTTGCTCTTCGACGAGCTCGGAGGATACAGCGTCTTCGGAATGGAACTCAGTGGACATTAATGGACATTCAAGGCAGAAGCGAACAGCTTTGCAGGGGTATTATACTCCCCTCCACGAACTCGGGACCACTCGTTAAGTCCATCTGCTGCAACACATAGCTCGAACCAGAGAAGGTTCATGCAGTAGCACACCTGTTCATTCACCTTCCAGGGCCGCTACCGTTGGCAGGCTTAAGAAGGACCCTCGATTGTGACCCTTCCGCAGCTGCATCATTTACTCCCTATTCGAAAAGGGAGCCACTTTAGACGTATGTGCATCAGCGATGCACTTTCCTTGACATCACTCCCGCGCGCAACCGGGTAAAGACTGCGCATCGTTAGGAGCTCCAACCTTTATGAGGCAACGACGTTACAAAAAAGAGGGACTCATTCGGTCGAGTGTGCTTTCGACCTGCCTGCTCACATCCGGTGTTCTAGGATCTTCAGCCCCTGCTTTGGCTCAGGTCATCAGCGGCACCATCACCGGAACTGTACAGGATGCTTCCGGAGCCGTGATTCCGGGTGCTTCGGTTCAACTGACCAATCAGGCCACCAAGGACAAGCGGACAGTCACCAGCAACGGAGCGGGCGTATTTAATCTGACCGGGCTGCCGTCGGGCGACTTCATGGTCACCGTCACTGCGACCGGCTTCCAAACCTTTACAGAAAAGAGTATCCACCTGGACCCGGGTGACAGCCGCAGCCTGTCCAACTTGAAACTAGCTCCCGGTGAAGCCACTCAAACCGTGACCGTTGAGGCTGAAGCCGGTGTCCCCCTGGATACGGGAGAGAAAAGCGACCTGATCACAGCTGAGGAGATCACGCATCTTTCGGTGGAAGGCCGCGACGTTACTGAACTGCTGAAGACGCTGCCGGGCTTCGCAATCGTGCAGGGTGTAAATGGTACCGTCACCAACCAGGCTGCTGATCCTTCGCAGGTGAACGTCACTGGATCACTCGGTTCTTATGCGGCGAATGGCAACCTCGCCTCTGGCAATAACTTGAAGCTTGACGGTGCCGACATCACCGATCCCGGTAGTTATGGTGCCGGCCTCCAGAACGTGAATTACGACCAGGTAGCCGAGGTAAAGGTTCAAACCTCAAACTTCGGCGCGGAAAACTCCAAAGGTCCGATTGTTATCAGCACGGTGACAAAGTCGGGTTCGGATCACTTTCATGGCGAGCTATACACCTATGCTCGTACCAGCCAGTTGGATTCTTCGGACGCGCTGAATGCTCCTACCGGCCAGCAAAAAGATCCCGACCATGAGGTCTATCCCGGTTTTGCGATAGGCGGTCCGGTGTTGATTCCGGGAACGAAGTTCAACCACAGCCGGGCGCTCACCTTCTTCGCCGGCGCTGAAGATTATGCTCAGCACAACATCTATGCTTATGGTTCTTCCGGCTCCGCGCTCATTCACTCCCTTATACCTACAGCGGCTATGCGCCGAGGCGATTTCAGCCAGCAGGCACTTCAGGACTATCTAGGACCGAACCTTGCACCGGCATCTGCCTGGGGTCCTACTGTGATTAACGGCTACACTGTCAATCAGAATTCTGTCGCGGCAAACCTCGGTTACGGTAATGTCGCACAGGTTCCATTGTTTGCCAAAGATGGCACGATGCTGGTGAACGGTCAGCTGCCAGCCGCTTATCAGGACAAGGGCGGGCAGTACATCCTGAATTTATTCCCCACACCCAACACCGTTCCGACCCTGGTGAACCCTTTCAATTTCCAGGGCGTGAACTACATCAATGACACACTTTGGCAGGCGATTGGACGCGTGGATCTTGCGATTTCGCAACGCAACCACTTTTTTGCGCGATACAGCGTAGAACGCGGTCATTCCGGGGAACCGGACGCTATCTACTACAACCCACCCAATGGGTTTAATACTCCAGGCGGTGGTTTGAGTACCATTAATTCAGAAGGTATGGCGGCCAACCTGACCACTATCGTCAGTGCAACAGCGACCAACCAGGTATTTGCCAATCTGATCTATCTGAATCAGGCCTTTGTCAGCGGCAATGTAAGTGCGCTGAGCAACTACCCTTACCAAGGGGCTTTCGCGAATGGGAAGACGACGCTTCCGGAACTGCAGGCGTATAACGGGCCGTTAGGCTCTGGTGGCTTGCCGCTTGCCATCATCCCAGATTACACTGACGGGCCGATTTTCTCACACAAGTTCGACCCCGAAGCTGGTGATAACTTCACCAAGGTTTGGGGTACGCATACAGCAACATTCGGCGTTTATGGCACCCGCGTCACCAATAACCAGTTGGCGCAACCGCAGAATACGAACGCCACAAACGGCTACATCTCTAACTACTATCAACCAGGTGTCGGCCAAACGATCACCGATCTGCCGTATGGCGGTAATCCGGGTGCGAACTATACCGCGTCGGGCAACTTTTCCACCAATGAGCTTGAAGGTTTCGTGGGAGGCTACGGACAAACGAATGTTCTTCCGCACGCGAACCTGTACTTCTGGAATGTCGATTTCTTTGCCAATGATTCGTGGCGCATTACGCCGAGCCTCACCGTAAATCTAGGCATGCGTTTCGAGCATGTGGGTTTGTGGAACGATGCATACAAGGCCGGTGTCGCAGTTTTCAATCCGGCTCTGATCGCTTCGGGAGCGGCTACTTCGCCGTACCCGGGCTTCCTTTGGCACGCGATTGACCCCACGTTACCGTCCTCCGGCAACGCTTCTGCCACGCTGTTTTACGAGCCGCGCGTCGGCTTTGCTTATGACATCCTCGGCAACGGCAAGACTGTGCTCCGTGGCGGTTGGGGTGAGTACCGCGGACACGACTCCTACAATGACACCTACCAAGACCTGAACGTAACGCAGAACGTCAACACTGTTTCCTATGGCGTGTCTTCGCTCTACGCCATCAGCCAGCAAAAGGTAAACGCCGGCGTCACGGGTATTCCGTTTACATCGAAGTTTGCGACCACCGGTCCGGAATACGGCGTCACGATGGGCGACAATCAACAGCCGCTGGCAGATACCTACAGCTTGACGCTTAACCAGCAACTTCCCAAGCACATGGCCTTCATCGCAAGCTATGTTGGCGATAACAATCGCTTCCTCCTGAATGGCGGGACCACATCCATCGCGGCTCTGGACAACGTCAACTCCATCCCAATTGGAGGCCTATATAAGCCTGATCCTTTGTCGGTGAACGGCAACCTCGGCCGGGTACTTACACCTACCGGAGTGAACAATGGCAGCTCAACTAATGCGAATGTTGTCGTTTCGGCCGGTCCACAGCAGGTGAACGAGTATCGTCCGCTGAACACCAATGCGGTGCAGTATGGCGACCTTTACGTTACAAATCACAATCTCTTCGCAAATTACAACGGGGTACAACTGGGCCTCACCCGGCAGACTGGACGCATTCTGTTCAATGTTAACTACACCTTCTCGAAAGCCTTGGGCATCCGAGGGGCTGGTGACAATGACGCCAACGGCTTTCCTGGAGACCCCTTCAACATCTATAACAATTACGGCAACGAAACCTTCGACCGCCGGCATATCTTTAACGCCACCTACACGTTTGAGTCAGGCCGGTTCATGAAAAATAAGCTGGCCGGCAGCTTTGTGAATAACTGGGAGCTTTCCGGCATCACCACCTTCCAGAGCGGTGCCAGCATTGTAGCTATAGCCAGCAATCCCGGCCTGATGCCGATCGGTACCATCGGCACCACGGGAGGCGCTGTTTCTATTCCCGTCATCAACACTGAATATCTCGGGACGCCGGATGTCAGCCTGCAGCCTACCGTTCTGAGCAATCCGCGTGCAGGCCTCGGGAAAAACCAACTTATCAACCCAGCCGCCTTCGGTCTGCCGAATTTCCTTCAAAACGGTCAGTACCAACTGCCGTTTCTGCCGGAACCGGCCTATTTCGACACTGATTTAAGCGCCCAAAAAACCATTCCTCTTCACGAGGCGCAGAACCTGATCTTTCGGTTGTCCGCGTTTAATTTCGTCAATCACCCGCTGCAAACCCTTTCCACCGCGTTCAACAATGAGTATCAACTCAACTTCACCAATCCAACCGGCACCACCTACGCCCAGAACGGCAGTAATCCCGCGCTCGGCTTCGGCACCTTTCCCTACAAAACCGGCCGTCGTGTAGCGGAGGTCAGCCTGAAGTACAACTTTTAAATTGGCACCGCAACGAATCAATTGAAACCGTCGTGAGATACCGCTCTCTTCTCCCGATGGTTTAAACGATCTCGCGGATGGCTAACCTCACTTACGATTCAGCAGAAGATTGTGGAACCCGCCCAACGGGTTCCCTTCTCCTGCTCAAATCGTAGGTCGTCTCAAACACCTCCGGAACGGAATAGATCGCATCGGAGTTACCCGCTCCCACGAGCATCGTCCCTTGAGGATTTTCCAATGACCAAGGAATACCGCACACGCCTCGCTGTCACGTCTTTTCTTGCGTTAGGAACCACCCTGGGTCTCACCTCTGCTGCCCGCGCACAAACCTGCACCAGTGCCCAGTACGGCACAGTCACGGAAGGCTCCTACATCCTTCAGAATGACGAATGGGGTCTTTCTGGCGATACCGGCGGCTACAACCAGGTCTGCACGGGCAGTACCAGCAATAACAGTTGGAACTCCACCTGGTACTGGACTAAAAACGCCGGTACGATCAAGGCCTATCCCAGCATTTATCGTGGGTGGGAGTACGGTTACTGGTCACCGGATCGTGGCGGCTTTCCCGCGCAGGTTTCCGCACAAAAACCGTTGCCTACCAGTGTCACCTTCGACATGACCGGCAACAACCAGTACGACAACGCTTACGACCTCTTCTTCAGTCCTTCAACGAATCCAAGCTCTCCATCCGCTGAGTTGATGGTCTGGCTCAACTACTCCGGAAATCAGCCCGCCGGCACCAAGGTAGCCTCGGGCATTACGCTGGGCGGTGTGAGTGGAACCTGGGATGTGTGGCAGGGCACTAATAATTGGCCTGTCTGGTCATTTGTGCGTACATCGCAGGTGAACAGCTTCAGCGGCAATCTCCAGCCGTTCGTTTATTATGTCGCTTACACCAAGGGCTGGCTCAACAGCAGTTGGTACGAGTTGAATATTCAGTTCGGCACGGAAATTATCCAAAGCAACGGCGCAAACGGCACTCTCAAAGTGACGCAGTTTAGCGCCTCCGCCAGCTAACGCGCACAAGCCAACTCGCGTATTGGCATGCTCCTTTCTCCGCTCGAGCGTAGAAGGAGCATGCCAGCTTGCCTTGAACAGGGGTTACGATCCAACTTCGTTCAGTAGCCCACTAAAGCGTATCTACCCACACTTAAAGCACGTGGGACCGAACGCCTGGACAAAAGCAGCCACTTGCAGGTGACGCCACCCCTGCGGAAGCTGTTCCGCAGGTCGCAAAGGAGTACGCGGCCACGCAGGAACGGACCGTTGTTCTCTCAGAAAAGCAGTCGGATCGAGGCCAAGGCTCTCAGAGGTGTTCCCGTCCACGCGCGAGGCCTCTACATCCACACCACGACCCCGGCGATCCAGCAGCAGAAGGCTCCCGAACGGGAGAAGACCTCACAGCACGAACAGGCGCAGAAACCGCCTCAACGGAAGATTCAGCGCGGCTATAGCATCGGCGTAAGCCGCTGAGCGTATTGCTGTAATCACATACATCAGCCGTCGTCGGAGCGGTGCGAAATGTGGAAGACGCTGGCAGCATCGGCGTCTCCCAACGCGCTGGGCGAAAGGGTGGGACAGATTCACCGTTCCACGCTTTGCATGGACGGTCATTTCACGGCTTGTCGCATGAGCGTATTAGATCTAATTTTGTCTTAAAGAGATTTCTTTCCAATACTCGGCAGCCTTTACCCATTCTTCTTTGTGACCACGTTCGTCCTTCGCCCAACGATAAAGATTGCGCGTAAGAGTTCCCTCGCCTGCGATCCAGATAAATCCGTTTCCATCGGGAAAGGGAGCGGCGAGAGCTTGTTTGATTAGGGCGAAGTCGGAAGCCGAACTGCCGGTAGTGAAGAGCCACTGCAGATAACAGTTGCTCGCTGTCTTAACGTTCTGTACTTCGGCTTCATTTTCCACGAGCAAGACTGCTTGCACGAAAGCGCCGGGGCGGAGCTCCTCCAGCCTGCGCATAATGGAAGGCAACGCTGTCGCATCGCCGATGAGCAGGTACCAATCGAAATCGTCCGCGACAACGACAGAGCCTCTCGGTCCACCCAATCTCAGCTCTTCCCCTGGTTTGGCTTGACGAGCCCAGGTGACAGCCGGACCCTCATCATGCATCGCGAACTCAATAGTCAGGCTTCCGCTTTCCTTCGACCAGGCACGAGGCGTGAAGTCCCTCATGACCTCATGACCATCAGGGGTCTGAAATAAAAGTTTAACGTGATCGTCGGCGGAAGGGCTCTCGAAATCTGAGAGTTCGTCACAGTGAAAGTTCACGCGCAACATGCGTGGTGTGATTAGATATGCGGATGTGACAGTCAGCGTTCGCCAACCAAGATTGAGTCGAGTTCTGGTGATGGCGTGTGTCGCCATAGTGCGAGTCTCCATGCGATACAGGGACCGAAGCACGGTTCAGTAACGCCCCGTGCTTCGGGGTGATCACTACTTCAATACTTCATTGCCGCGAGGTCGGCGATAAGGCCGGTCCCCGCAGGTTTCCAGTTCAGGCGCTCTTGAGTTAGCTTGCCCGATGCGGTCAGTTCGCGTCCGGCGAACTTCATCAGATAGGTGAAGTGGTCGGGTGCCTTTTCGTCCGGAATGCTCTCGGTAGGAACGTGAAGACCCGCACCGATCGCCTGAGCGATGTCGCGCATCGTCACGCCTTCTTCGTCTACCGCGTGGAAGACAGCTCCAGGCCTGGCATTTTCCAAAGCGAGGCGGTAGACCACCACGGCATCGGAAATGTTGGTCGCGCTCCAGCGGTTCGTGCCTTCGCCGATAAACGCAGCCTTTCCCGTCCGGCGGGCCAGCTTGACAAGGTCGCTCACCAAGCCCTGCTTGACCGTGTTGTGAATTTGCGGATTCCGCATCATCACCGCACACACACCCTTCTCTGCCAATGCCAAAGCTGCTTCATCGGACGCGGCGCGGGGGAAGACCTTGGAGCTTGCGGTGGGATTGTCTTCGACCGGCAGGGTTCCAGGAACTGTATTCGACGAACCGATCGAAGAGGTCACGACGATGGGCCGGTCCGAGCCCGCCAGCACCTCACCCATGGCCGCGATCACCCCCCGATCTTCCCGGCAGCTTTCCATGAAGCGGGAGAAATCGTGATTGAACGCGGTGTGAACGACACCCTCGCTTTGCTCGACACCCTTGCGCAGGTTGGGGAGATCCAGGAGGTCGCCAAGGAACGCGTCGGCACCGAGTTGACGCAGCGCTTCCGCGCCTGCTTCGGTTCGGGTAAGGCCGAGCACCTGATGGCCCGCACGCAGAAGTTCGGGAACCAGCGCCGAACCGATAAAGCCGTTTGCTCCAGTAAGAAATACTCGCATCGTCAAATCTCCTCTCAGCGATTCGCGCTGCAAGCTCCCCGGGAGCGCAGCATCTTCGCCGTACTTCACAATGATTGCGGAAGAACTTTGGACGCGTCGGGCTTTGCATCCAAGATATCGGTCCGATCGTCCAGTTGTACGTATGGACCTGCTCTCAGAAGTTCTCTCGTTTATGCGACCGGAGAGCTACGTCTCCGGTGCCTACAGACTGGTGCCCCGCATTGCCGTCCGGTTCCCGGAGCGGCCGGGAATGAAGTGCTATGCCGTTATTTCCGGCTCCTGCTGGCTTCACGTGGAAGGAGAAGATTCGATAGCGCTCTTTCCAGGAGACTGCTACATACTTCCGCATGGCCGGCCTTTTCAACTTGCGACGGATAGGTCCGTTGAGGCGATCGACTATTCATCCCCGCAGGCAAAGCAGATGTGGAGCACCCAGGGTGCTGCCGACAACCAAGTTGGCTGCCTACTCATCGGGGGCCATTTCGTTCTTACCGGCCCACAGGCTGAGCTCCTGCTCCGACCTTTGCCGCTTGTAATCCACGTCAAGGACGAGCGCGGAAAGGCGGCCATGCTTTTCTCGCTCAATCGCATGAAGGACGAGGTGGCTGAAGCGCAGCCGGGATCTGCGCTCGTCGTGCAACAGCTCGCTTACGCGATGCTGATTCATGCGCTTCGGCTTTACCTGGATGAAGAACGGCAGGGTGGAACCGGTTGGCTTTTCGCTCTCACAGATCAGCAACTCAGAGATGCGCTGACCTGCATGCATCGCCAACCGGAACGAAACTGGAATCTACACGAATTGGCCACAAGCGTTGGCATGTCGCGCTCAGCTTTTGCCTTGAAGTTCAAGCAGACCGTCGGTGCGTCCCCCATGGAATACCTGACACGCTGGCGAATGTTGCTGGCTAGCAGGCAGCTCGCAGGTTCGACCAAATTCTTGATCGAGATAGCGTCCTCGTTGGGATACGAGTCGGAAAGCGCCTTCGGTAAGCCTTCAAGAGGGTCATGGGAACCTCACCCAAGCAGTATCGCCGCCACGCATGACAACACCAGTCGTGGAACGACTATCCCGAACCAGAGTCCGATGAGCAACTCAAGGCCGCTTTCGAGGCTCTTGAGTTCCTCACTCTATCGGGTGGTTTTTTGTTCAGCCTCGAACAGGAGAACAGCTTTCCTGACAGGTGGACTCTCTGCGAACGGTAGTACGCTTTGTTCGTGTCCTTCCGGGTGTTGTTCGCGCCAGAGCACTCACAGCAGGGATGGCCATTTACGGCAAAGAAATCGTGTCCGCGCCACCTTTGCGTGACAAGCCAGGCAGAGAGTAATCATCAGTTTAGGGTCGCTGTCTCCCGGCTTCCGGTGGTGCACGGCCACGGAGCGCTTTCACCCTTCAAAGTTGTGCAAGCCGGGAACGGCACAGCGATGCCGTCCCGAGCCAGCACCGCTTCCCGGTGTCCGCCGAAGTACTCCCCATCCTGCTGTTTCAGCGTGTAACAGGTCGCGTCGCACAGGGACTCAAGGCGAAACCTTATCGTTCCCGCAGGGACAGCAGATTGACCTCTGGTCAGTGCGTACCATCCCTACATCACCCACTGAGCAGGCGGGTCCACAATCTCCACGTCCACCAGCCAGCCGTGTACCAGGAAGCAGGCCCCGTCATCGCACTGGACGGTGAAGGCAGCTTCCAGGTCGTATTGTCCGCTCACGCCATCGAGCAGCTCGCCGCCGATCACTTCTCCTTCGATCACTGTATCCAGACCATCGACCAGAACCCTCATCACTTCCCTCCTCTACTTGCCGGTGTGCTCCTGCTCGTTTTAGAATGCGGTCGATAGTGGCGACCGACACAGTAAAGTGCGAGGCAATCTCATGCCGGGTATGCTCACGTCTGTCCCACATCGTTTTGACTACCCGCGTCTGCTGCGCGTTGAGCACTTTCTTCCGACCACCCATCCGGCCTCGCGCCCGCGCCGAGGAGAGCCCGGCCACCGTGCGCTCACGAATCAGTTCTTTCTCAAACTGCGTCAACGCGGCGAAAAAGTGGAAGACCAGCCGACCTGCGGCTGTACTGATGCCGAATCGTTCCTTAAGAGAGATGAAGTTGATACCGCTCTTATCGAGCCGGTCCACAATTTGAAGAAGATCTCGGATTGAGCGGCCTAGGCGGTCCAGCCGTCAAACAACCAGGGTGTCACCTTTCTCCAAACGCTCCAGGCATTTCTCCAGCTCGGGGCGGTCCATGGTCCCACCGCCCATCGTTTCCTCATAAATGCGCTTGCAGCCAGCCTTTCGCAGCTCGGGCAGTTGCGCCTCCGTCTCCTGCTGTTCCGTCGAGACTCTGACGTAGCCAATCATCACGGAGCTACGCTAGCATAAAACGGCGACGAGCGACGGCTTGATTGTGAGTACAGTTCCGCCATCGTTTTCTATCGCACGGTCAACGGCATGCAACTCAGAGCACCACAGGCCGCCCCGAAGGACGGCCTGCTGCTGCCACGGCGGCTTCCTCAGCCAGTGTTAGAAGATCGTAATAGGTCATTCTCACTCAGAAGTGTCATTACCTCTCCGGGCGGAAGTTTATCGAATCCCAGGCTGAGAACCGGAGCGCCGATTGATTTGAGTTTGACTGGGCTAGTCTCATTAAATTGATAGATCGCCAAGAAGGACTCCTGAAGAACTAGTCGCGTAGTAGCTATCGGATCAAGAGATTCGCTTGGCAACGTAGCAACACCGGGTATCCCGTATCTCGGACGCCCACGGGCTATCTCGTGAGCAGGCATCTCTATTACTCGTGTCTGATGAAGTGGGGCCGGAGGTTTGATAGCTCCCCACTCCATAGCCGACATGAGCGGCACAAAAACAGCATCCAGACCGCCGCACGCAACTACTGCGTCCATGTAACTTTCCAAAACAGTCACCTGGGACAAGGATGTCAGTTCCGCTGCCAAGCTCCTTGCTCGTGCAGGATTTGTGTCAATCAGGTAAAGATGGACTCGATCTGTCATTGCTGCTGCACCTGTGGCTTCATTTGAGGTAGATTCTCATTTAGTATCAGTCTGCCAGATCCTTCTGTTGCGGCAGAGTGGATCGGCGAGCTGTTAATGAGGCTTGTGGGCGCAGTTCCAGAGACAACGGTTGTAGCAGGTCCTCCTCCAGCCGTTTGAGCTGCGCTGAAACTTTGAGCGCCTTCCTGAGTGTTGAAAAACCTTTATACTCCGTTCCATTTGGAGAGGGATTAAACGAGCCTGTAGCTTGAATATCTTGCAACTCGGTCGCATCAACAGCGCGGAACATTGTGGTGGTTGGTTCTCCAACTCCGGGCTGAGTGACCGGATTGGCGCCCTTTTCGGGATTCATGGCTTGATCAATCGCATCGGACAACCCGCTTGTGACTTCCATCTGCGTTACGGCAACACCCATTGCTGCCTGCGCACCTAACGACAGGACTCCTTCACCTTGCTCGGTGGTCACTGAGCCACTCGAACTGTTCCCGTAGATATTTTGTAAGTATGAGCGAGTGAACCTAAATCACGCCAGACAGTAGACAATCCACTCTCTAAAGATTGCGCAGTATGCTTTAACCAATCCGGCAGATGCCCATCTGAATCCACTCCGCCGAGAGGGTTGTTTCGCATGTAGCCGTACAAATTGAGCGTCTGCGGATCGGCGAGAGAAGAGTACGGCACGGCTTCCGGCTTTGCAGCCCAGTCCGGGCTGGAGAACCTTCCCATGCTGCTCGAGTAGTACCGAGCCCCGAAGTAATCCAGCCATGATTCCTGGTCTCTTTCTTTGCCGGTGAAGTGTTGTTCGGTGGCGTCGGCGGCATGGCCGACCGGCACGCAGTTTAAGGCGTCGCCGAAGCTGCCGCCGGAGCAGGTTTCTTCCGGGTTGCCGGCGTAGTCGGTTTGCAGCCGCCGTGTACCCAGCCAATCGGCCGTTTGGAAATGGAGGTTGCTGCCGCCCGCCCCGTCGTTGGTGTAGGTAGCGCCGAGCCGGCCG
>CAXTRN010000020.1:0-27133 GCA_964246645.1 uncultured Acidobacteriaceae bacterium | reverse complement strand
AATTGGCCTTTGCACCACAGCCGAGGTCGGCCAACCGCGCAATCCGGATGAACACGCCGAAGCGGTGTCGCGCGCCAAAGCCATCGTGCTCGCCGCCACACACTTCAATGACGCAAAACTGGTCGCTGAAGCCAGCGAGCAGGTCGTGGGTTCCATGAAGGGTTTAGCGGCAGCCGCTATCGAAGAACAGCATCGGATGCAGACCCGGGGCTGGTAGCTCTTTCACCGAATCTCCGGCGTACTACCAGCTCTCTCCCCACACTTGCAGGTGAAGCGGTTGCAAAGCACATTTCCTGGTGCCGGCGGTGTGCTGAAGCCGGCGGGAACCTTTTCTCGGCTTTCGCGCACGGATTGGCTTTACCTGCTTTTTCTTAGCGCATTCTCATTTTTGCTCTGCGCGGTGCGTTCGCGAACACGCTTATTTTGGGGCGATGAACTGCTGGGACATCGTGTCCTTAGCGCGCCCACCGTGGCCGCCATGCTTAGCGGCTGGTGGCAAGGTGCGGACGGCGGTGGCCTCTTTTACTATCTGTTGGGTCGCTTCTGGACCTGTCTCTTCGGCTTGGGTGAGCTTAGCCTCCGGCTTTTTTCGACCACCGGCATGTGTGTCGCCCTGGTGCTCACCTGGGCGGCGGCACGCCGTTTCTTCTCCACAGCCGTTGTCGCTTGCTCGGTTACGCTTGTCTACTACACGAGCGCGGTGATGCTTTGGCAGCAGCAGGGGAACGGACGGTTTTACGGCCTTTTCCTCGCTGCCGCCGCCTGGACAAGCCTCCTCTTTTTGATAGACACGGATCAGGCGCCTAGTCACCGCAGCCTGTTTTTCCATGGTCTCGCACATGCTCTCTTGATCGGCAGTCACATCCTTGGCCTGGTATATAGCTTCAGCCTCATCGTAGGTACAGTGCTTTTTGATCGTCACAAGCGCCGCGTCCGACCGAAGCTTTATCTGGCCAATCTGTCGGGCTGGCTTCTTGTGCCTGTTTCTTATCATGCGATTCGGCAGAGCGCATCGATCGCCCAGGCTGGTTTTTGGACTCGCGCCCCTGGGCTTCGCGAGTATCTGTTTGGATTCCTGGTTTTCGGAAAGGTGACGGTACTGGTTTTTCCTGTACTTGCGAGCCTCGCTGCGGCATGCCTCGTGTTTTCACCGCCTTCGGCCCAGGAGCGTGCCGCCGTTGTGCCTGTCTTCTACCTCCTGGGATCGCTGACGCTTGCCCAAACCATTCTGTTCGCAAAATCCAGGGTGGGCACGTCCATCTACGCCGACCGCTATCTCCTGCCCATGAGCGTCGGCACCGTCTTCCTGATAGCACTCTGCCTTGGCACCATACTTCGGCAGCTTTCGAAGAAAGGGTTTTTCCGCGAAGCCTATGTGCAGCTTGTCTCTGTTTCCTTCGTTCTTTGCTGCTGCGGCTACGCCTCACTCCGACGGCCGAACAACGAGCTTTACCCCCACCGGGGCTACCCGGAACGACTTGTCCGATCCGTTCCCGCTGGGTCCACTATCATTGCGAATTCACTCGTCTTCGAATTGCTCGAAACGTACGATCCTGATCATCGTGCCGTGACCCCCTTTGATTGGAAGTTCGGCCCCCGAAGCGAAGATCACAATGATTACTCCGACCAGCGCCTCATGCAGAACTGGAAACGCGCCGGGTACGATGAAGCCAACCTGCTCCCCTGTGGCGCGGCTTTCTCGCAATCAGCAAACTTCTACGTTTTGACCAATCCTTTGCAAGATGCCTGGTTTGCCGAACACTTTGTTTCCAATCGCGCCTACCGCACCGAACAGGTACGTTCTTCCGCGGAATGGCTTTCGCTTACGCTATGGTCTGTCCATCGAGTAGCTTCCGCAGCGCCTCCCTGCTGATGGCAGTGCCTGTGATAGTTCTGGAGGAAGCGTGAACATTCCTACCATCGGCGTCCTGGCACTCCAAGGCGCGTTCGACGTGCATGCCAAGCGTCTTGCCGAGCTCGGTGCCATTACCCGTCTCGTTCGCAAACCCGAGGACCTGCAACTTCTTGACGGCCTCGTGATACCCGGCGGTGAATCGACCACCTTTCTCAAACATCTTGAGCGCGCCGGCTTTTATGACCTGCTCGCCACTTTTGTTCGTACCAAACCCGTCTTCGGCACCTGTGCCGGTTGTATTCTGCTTGCCCGTGAGGTCAGTAATCCGCCACAGCGCTCCTTTGGCGTGCTCGACGCGACTGTGGAGCGCAATGCCTACGGCCGCCAGAACGACTCCGCTATTCGCTTAGAGCCAACAACCCTCGCGGGAGGTACTTTGGAAGCGGTTTACATCCGTGCGCCGCGCCTCCGCTCCATCGGTCCAGAGGTCGAAGTTCTCGCTACGCGCGACGATGTACCGACTCTTGTGCGCCATGGCCGGGTGCTCGCTGCCACCTTTCATCCGGAACTGAGCGAAGACCGTCGGGTCCATCAGTATTTTTTGGATATGGTTGTCGAAAACTTCCGTGAAAACCCGGCGTTGGCTCCATAAAATTAGCTTGCCTCCGCGTTGGTCCTATGCCGTTCAGCCTTTCTGTAACGGCTCCGCACCTCCAACAATCTTCTAAAATAAAAGTGTGCCTACTGCGACGCAGCCCTCGGCAAGCTTCCGCTTCTGGCATCTGCCGGTAGATGCGTCACGTCATGGTCCCGCGCTCGATCAGCACCTTCTGCTGAATCTTTGGATCATCCTTGCACTTTTGGCGCTGATGCACCTGTTGCTTCTAGCGGGTCTGCTGTTCCGGCGTCGCGCTCCCAGGGCACGGCATCGTTGGACCCTCGAGTATCTTCCTTTGCTGGCCTTTACCCTCCTGTTTGCCTGGCTCGGCCTCCGCGCGCAGCATCTTTGGGCCGAGCAGCGCTTCACCGGTGCGAACCCTGCCGCCATGCAGGTCGAAGTCACCGGCATGCAATTTCTTTGGTATTTCCGTTACCCTGGCCGTGACGCCGCCCTTGGTCACACCAGCCTCGCACTGGTTGATCCCGGCGCCGGCAACCCTCTTGGCATCGATCCCCATGATACTTATGGCAAAGACGACCTCGTCAGCGGCCAACTCGTGCTGCCCGCAAACCGTGAAGTCGACCTTACCCTTCGTGCTCACGATGTCATTCACGGCTTTGCTGTCCCGGAGATGCGGCTCAAGCAAAACGCCGTTCCAGGTCAGGACACCCACATCCACTTCACCCCGGAGCTGCCCGGAACCTATGCGATCCTGTGCACCCAGGTTTGCGGTCTAGGCCATTACCGTATGCATGCCGTTTTGCGCGTACTGCCCCAGGCGCAGTTTGCGCAGTGGCTTGCGCAACGCGAGGACGCCGTTGCTGCCGCCGCTGCTATGGCCACAGTTCAACAATCTTCGATCACCTCTTCTCAAGAACCTGCTGAGAATCTATTGAAAGCTTCTGCAAAGGCGGTGCAGCCGTGAACCCGCAACCCGCCCGCTCGCTTCCTTTATCGGCAGATTCGCCCCCGACTTTAGGCGTTTTTCAAAAAATCTTTTCCACACACCACCGAGCTGTCGGTTTTGGCTACCTTGCCGTTGCTTCGGTCGCGCTGGTCCTGGGTACGGTGCTCTCGATTGTCATGCGCCTCCACCTTGCCTGGCCGCAATGGCAGTTGCCGCTGCATGGCCCTATTTTGCCTGAAGAATATCTCGCGCTGGTCACCATGCACGGCACGCTGATGCTCTTCTTCGTAATGACCGTCGCGCCCCAATCCGGCTTCGGGAACCTTATTCTCCCCGCCCAGATCGGCTCGCCCCGGATGGCGTTTCCTCGGTTGAACGCGCTTGGCCTGTGGCTTACCGCAGTCGCCCTGCTCATTCTGCTGGCCGCGTTTTTCGTTCCCGGAGGGTCACCCATCTCTGGCTGGACAGCCTATCCGCCGCTGTCTGCTACCGAACTCGCCGGCCCCGGGCAAGGAAACGGCCTTGATCTTTGGCTTGCCAGCCTTGCGGTGTTCGCTGTCGCCTCAGCCATGAGCGCCGTCAACACCCTCACCACCGTCATCCATCTTCGCTGTGAAGGTCTAACCTGGGAGCGCTTGCCGCTAACGGTTTGGGCGTGGTTCACCACGGCGCTGCTCGCCATTCTTGCGTTTTCCGTACTTTTGGCCGCGCTTCTGCTGCTTTTCTGCGACCGGCATCTGCATACCGGCTTCTTTCTGCCTGCGCAGGACCTCGTCAACGGCGTCCTGCTGCAGCACAAAGGCGACGGCTCACCCTTGCTTTGGCTGCACCTGTTCTGGTTTTTCGGTCATCCTGAGGTTTACATCGCCATCCTGCCGGGCATGGGACTGACCTCGATGGTGCTGGCAAACTTCGCCCGCCGCCCGGTCTTTGCCTACCGCCTCATGATCGCCACCACGCTGCTCATCGGCCTGCTGGGCATCGCTGTCTGGGGCCACCACATGTTTGTCGCCGGGCTTAACCCCTTTGCGGGCACGGTCTTCAGCGCGGCCTCGCTCGCTATTGCGATCCCGTCCGCCGCCAAAGTGCTCAGCTGGCTGGCAACCGTTTGGCGTTCACGGCCCCGGCTCACCACGCCCATGCTATTTGCCCTCGGCTTCGTGTCACTCTTCGTCACCGGCGGCCTCAGCGGTCCCATCCTCGCTCAGCCCATTCTCGACGAATACCTCCACAACACCTTTTTCGTTGTCGCCCATTTCCATCTCATCATGGCGATGGCCGGCGTTTTCGGCCTTTTCTGCGCACTCTACTACTGGTCGCCTCTGTTTTGGGGCCGCCGCTTTTCCGAAGGGCTCGGCAAAGTTCATTTCGCCGGCACATTTCTCGGTGCCTACGCGGTGTTCCTGCCGATGCACCTTACCGGCCTCAGCAGCGAACCGCGACACTATGCCCAGCTGAACTCGTTGCCTGGGCCAGCCAGCGATCTCCTCAACGCCACGATGCCGCTGCAGCGCCACATCAGCGCTTCGGCCATATTTCTCGTCGTCGCTCAGTTGCCGTTCCTGCTCAACCTCCTGCTACTGGCCCGCAAACCTCGTGAGACCGATAGCAATCCATGGCAGGCCACCACGCTTGAATGGGCTCCGAGCGCCGTCGATCCCCTTTCGCAACAGCCTTTGCCGGTCATTGCTTATCGCGCACCTTGCTCTTATAGCCTAAGTGATCACACCTTTTCACCCCAATGGAATCCCACTTCCGTTACAGAACACGGCATCCCTCCGCAACGGGAGTAATCTAAAGCGGTACGCAGTTTTTCCACTAAATTCTCGCATCCTTTCCGCGCGTCATAAGGGCCTCCATGCCGACGATTCTCACACCCCCCGAGATCGACCGCCGCCATCACACCGGCACCGGTGAGGGCGATAACGGCTCCGGCCGTCGCCCACCCACAGACAAACGCACCGGCGGTAACGGCGACGGCGAGAGTTGGAATAACCGTCCCCAGGGTCGCCGTGGTCCCCGCGAACGCCTCGCGCAGGCCCGCGTCGGCATGTTCTTCGCCCTCGGTGGCGACCTCATGTTCTTCGTCGCCCTCGTCAGCGTTTTCTTTGTGACCAAGGCCAGCGGCCACTTCGACGCCTACGATCGCTACATCAATGAATGGCTGCCCACCTCGATCCCGTCAGTGCTTTGGTTGAACACGGCGGTTCTGCTGATCAGTTCCGTCACTGCCGAGGTCGCTCGCCGCGCCATGTTCCATGAGCATCACGTGATGGACGAATGGTTCGGCTTCGGCCGCCCAACCTCCCGACGCGCCACGCTTTGGCTTTCTGTCACGCTTGGCTTCGGTTTTCTGTTTCTCGCCGGTCAATGGCTCGCCTGGCGTCAACTCGCCTCACAGCATGTGTTCTTCCGTTCCAACCCCAGCAGCCACTTCTTTTACCTGATCACCTTTACTCACGCCGCCCACCTCTTTCTCGGGATCGGCGGCATCATGTGGGCGCTCTGGCTTTTGCGCTATTCCAAGCAGATGGCCACCCGGCAGGTCGTTGTAGACTCCGCCGTCTGGTACTGGCACGTCATGGGCGTTCTTTGGCTATTCCTCTTCGGCCTACTCGAATTCGCCCAGTAAACGGGATTCTTTGGCATTCTCGAGAAACATGCTCAATCAGCTCTTGTCATTACGAAAGGCCAGGCCGTTGGCTTTGTCATTCCCGAAGGGAATCTGCGTTTTGCCAGCTCCGCCACGCGTCCGCCCCTATCACCTCAACGCGCTCACGTTTGCATGCGTCATTACACTCCTGCTGCTCCTGACCGGCCTTCCCTTACACGCCCAGGGCTGCGCCCAGTGTCTCGACTCCACCCGGGCCACTCCGCCGGCAGTTCAGGCGGCGTACCGACATGCAATTCTTCTTCTAGGCGGCACCGCGATCACCCTTTTTCTCGCAGGCGCCCTTCTGCTTCGGCAGAAACGCTGACGCTACGCGCTTCTATCAGCGCGTTTGCAACGCCTGCCACCGGTGCCGCAAGTATCGATTCCAATACATCAGCAGACCAGTCGCGGTAAGCACCGCCAGGCTGACCCCCAGCGCCGCCCACACCACCTTGGCGAGCAAACCCCAGGTCGTCCCAAAGTGCAGCGGATGCATCGACCACAACACCCAGTCGCCCAGGGTGCGTCGGTCGCCGTAGTGCCACACGCTCAGCACACTTGCATCCGCCGTGCTCACCCGCACGATATCTCGGTGGGAAAAGTCGCCGGGTGACTTCAGATCGAGCAGCACGTAGCACTCTCTGCCCTGCAGCAGAGGATCGCTGACACTCCAAAGCCGGCCATGGGGCGACACCTGCTGCGCGCTCCAGATCACCGCCTCCAGGGTCGCTCGCCCTGATCCTACGTTCGGTAGCACCGCACCCCGGGGCGCCACCATGCCACGTCGAGGAAAGATTGCCGCGATCACCGCCGTTACCTGGCGATAGTAGCCGAAGTACATGCCGGAGAAGGCCCACCACATCACAATCGCCAGTGTCCAGAACCCAATCGCATGATGCAGGTCGTAGTTCAGCCGCCGCCAATGCGCGCGCAGATTCAACCGCAGCCCGCGCGTCCACAGTCGCAAACCCTGCCACCACAGCAGGATGCCCGTGACGGCGAGCACCAGCAATAAGGCCGCTCCCACGGCGTTTACCTGCATACCCCACGCATGGGGCAGCAGCAGGTAGTCGTGGAGATCGAGCAGCGTATCCAGCCAGATGCGCGGTGCAGGCTGGGGTATGGCCGACGTCGGATCCGCCCCCCATCGTGCAGGTCTTCCCAGGCGATCCTTGCCTTCAAGCAGGAACGCCGGCAGTTGTGGTGAGGGCACCTGCAGCAGCGTCACGCTAGCCCCGGGCACGCTCTCCGCAAAACGCCGCATGGCTTGTTCCGGAGATGCTACATGTGCTGCCTGGTAATCGCTCAGGTTCGCCGGCAGCGTCCACCGCGTCAACTCCTGTCGAAACACCAGGACCGCACCGCTCAGCGAGATCACGAAAAGATACACGGCCAGCAGGACGCCCAGCCAGAGGTGGATCTGGAAGAGCGCCCTGCGCAGCCCTAGCCGACGCGGTTGGTGCACAATTTTGTGAAAGAAGCTGCTCGATCTGCTTGTCAAAACCTGTACGTCGCCGTTCCCACCACGTCACGCACATAGCCGTAGTAGCAGGCCGTCAGACTGGTACATGTCGCTACATAGCGTTTGTTCAGCAGATTGCTGGCGTTTACCCGGAACAGCGTGTGCTTGTACCCGAAGCGAACACTCGCATCCAGCAAAGCGTAGTTCGGGATAAAGAAGGAATTGGCACTGTCGGCGGCATTTGTTCCTACAAACCGCACCCCGAAGTTGCCGCCCAGCCCGGAAAACCGCGCATTCGCAGCCGTGTAATCGGCCAGGGCGGAGACTTGGTTTCGTGGCGTCTGTGGCAGCCATTTGCCAATGTTTGCCGGCGTAACATCGTTCAGGTTATCCGTCGCAGTCAGCGTATAACCCGCATGCAGGTTAAGCCGATGCGTCACACTCGCCACACCTTCCACCTCAACGCCCCGTGAGCGCACCTCGCCGCTCTGATGCTGATTGAACGATCCATCCGCCACCAGCACGCCGGTTTCGTTAATTTGAAAGACTGACGCTGTCATAAAACCATTCCACGTGCGCGGTTGGTACTTGATCCCACCCTCCACCTGTCGCGCATTGGAGGCTGCCGCCGGTGTGTCGCTCAAACCCGTCGCCGCGTCATATACATAAATGCCTGCGTTCGGCAGAAAGCTCGTTGAATACGCAAAGTACGGCGAAAGACCGGAGCTGAAAAGATAGCCCACACCTGCACGTCCGGTAAACTTTTCATCCAGCCGTCCGAAGTTCGATTTGCCCGGCAGAAAATTCGCGACCGTGTTCTGCGCAAAGTCCTGCCGTCCACCCAGTGTCACCACCAAGTGCTGCTTGAACTTGATCTGGTCCTGTGCGTACAGCCCATGCTGGTTCAAGACGGAATCATTGTTCACAAACGGCGCACCCGTCGGAATCGTCGCATTGCCATACACCGGGTGGTAAATGTCGAGGTCATTTACACCGGCCAGGAAATAACTCGTGGCGCGCTGGTCTAACCGTTGGTAGTCATAGCCGAACAAAACAGTCTGCTCGAACTTTGAGCCCACACCGAACCTCCTCAACACGCGGTTATCCGTCGTATTGATGCGGTTTGTGTTCGGCGTCGCAAAGAGATACCTAAGTACGTTCGTCGTGCTGTCACCATCAAAGCCACCGCCGAACAGCGTTTGTCCTTTGAAATCGATGTACTGGTACCGGTAGCTTGAATGCGCATCCCACCCATCGCCGAACAGATGGTCCGCCGTGTATGCCACCGATCCCTGGTTCCGGTGCACATCGTCATACCCCGGATCGCCCAAAAACGTGTTCAACGGAATAATCCCATGCGGGTTCGTATTGTACAGCGTTCCGTTTGCCGGCAGGAACTGGCTCCATTTGGTACGGTCGTGCTGGTAATCCGCCAGGACCGTCACGTTCGTGCGATCGCCGGGCTGCCAGGTCAGCTCAGGCGCAATCAGCCGGCGATTATCCGGTGTGAAATCAATCTGTGTCCCCGCATCCCGCACCAGCCCCAGCAACCGGTAGCGCCAGATTTGCGCACGGTCGATTGACCCCGTCGTATCCACCTGCCCTTGCCGCCGGTCAAAGCTCCCAAAGACGCCGCTGATCTCGGTAGAGCGCTCCGCTGCCGGCCGCTTCGTCACCTGGTTGATCAACCCGCCGGGCGGCACCTCGCCATACAGCACGGAACTCGGTCCCTTCAAGACCTCCACGCTTTCCAGCTCAAAGGGGTCCAGCTTGCCTGAAAGCGAGTTGAACCGCATGCCATCGCGGTAGATCCCAAAGGTTTGCGCCGCAAACCCGCGGATCTCCAGCCAGTCGAACCGCGGCTCCACGCCATACTGGTCGGCCTGCACCCCAGGCGTGTAGCGCAGGGCCTCATTCACCGTGATCACCCCACGCGCTTCCATCTCCTGCTCGTTCACAATCGAAATCGACTGTGGAACCTCGACCAGCAGTGCATTCGTCTTTGAACCCGCATTCGAGGCAAACGGCACAAAGCCCGAATCGGCGTCCACATTCACCACATCGGTCGCAGAGCCGACCCCCATCTCCATCGCGAAAACCCCCTGCGCCGCAGGCAGGTCCACGTTCTTCGTTGTTTCGGCGAAGCCGGGCATGCGTGCCGTCACCGTGTACCGTCCA
Organism: uncultured Acidobacteriaceae bacterium; assembly: GCA_964246645.1. GTDB lineage: Bacteria > Acidobacteriota > Terriglobia > Terriglobales > Acidobacteriaceae > Granulicella. Next base: position 17,417 of record CAXTRN010000020.1, on the reverse strand, counting down.
GGGCGGAGGGTAAAGCTCACCTCGCCATGGTCGTCCGTGATGGCGTTCAGAGCGGTTTCGCCGCAACGAACCTCTACCGCCGCATGCTCCAAAACAGCTCCGCTTACATCACTGACCCGGATCGCCGCAGCTACGGATGAGGTATGGGTCACAGGACAGGTCGGCTCCACCAGCGCCGGGACACCCGTGCCGCGTGCTGTTAACGCCCCAGCAGCCATCGCCCGCGTAGTGAATGAGCACATAGCAAACAGCACAATCCCGGGAGCCAACCCCGAGGCAAAAAGAAGTGGCGAGACTGAATGACGCGGCATTGAATTACAAAGACACATGCGGAAGATACCTTTCGTGCATAGGGGAGCGTTCACGCCTGAGAGAAAGGCGCGGCGCCGAAAGATCCAAGTGCGAAGCCTACGCGACCGCAGGCGCCTGCACCTGAACCAGAATTTTGGGCCTGCGCTCAAACTAAGACTTATTCAGTCCGAAATCAAGGAAATACGACAGCTTCGGTCCGAAATAATGCTGTGCACCGCTTCAGCATCGATGAAGGGTGAATTTTTATGCGTTGGACATAGCCTGAGAGGCTACCCTGCCGTCAGCCGACCCGAGCCAAGCAGAGCTCCCGGGCACGCCTTTTGCGGGCAAATCTCTCAGGCAAGCGTCGCAACGACCGGCATCAGCCCTCGATCACAACACTTTGAACCGTAAGTACGCCCAGGGCGGGGGCGCCCTAGGGCTTCAGCACGATTTTCATCGAATCCGGTTGTGGATGTGCCGCCAGATGCACCGCGTCAGCCGCATCTTCCAGGGAAAAGCGATGAGAAATCAGCCGGGTCAAATCCAGCTTGCCGCTGCGGTAACCGTCAAAGACCAGATCGATGCCTTCCTGCTGGATCGCCACTGAAGCTGAATACGAGCCCATCAAGGTCTTTTCATCCATACACACCGCTGCCGGATCGAACGGCGCCGCGCCATGCTGTGTGCTCGCAAACAGCATAACGCGTCCGCCGGGCCGTATTGCCTCCATCGCCTGCGCGATGAGCGCGTCAGAGCCGACCGCCACTAAGGCCACATCCACGCCGCGCCGCGCCGTCGCGGCCCTGCAAGCCTCCACCACATCGCCGCGCGCGTCGAGTGGATGCGTAAGGCCGAACTGAGCCGCAACCGCGTGACGTTCCGCATACATATCTGAAGTGAGCACCGTCGCGCCGGTTTGGTGTGCAAGCGCCGCAAGCAGGATCCCGATGCTGCCCTGCCCCATCACCAGCACTGTATCGTCCGGTTCCAGATGCAGCAGCCGAACCGCCTTGAAGCACGTGTTCACCGGCTCAATGAAGCAGGCCTGCTCCAACGGGATATCCTCCGGCACGCGCACAAGGCCTGCGGGGGTGACGCCATCGCCGACGATCCAGTCCATCACGCGAATGTATTGGGCAAACCCGCCGCCTGCCGCTGCACCCAGACCCGCCGTGGTGCCGACCTTTTTATACTGCTCGCATTGCGCAAAGGTTTGTTTGCGGCAATAAAAGCAACGTCCGCAAGGAATATGGTGGAAAGCCATCACGCGGTCGCCCGGGGCGAAACCGCGCACCCCATGCCCAACCGCTGCAATCGTTCCCGCCATCTCGTGGCCAAACACCCGCGGCGCGGCATGCGATCCCGTATGAATCTTCTTCAAATCCGTCCCGCAGATGCCACAGGTGTCGATGCGTAACAACACCTCACCGGGCCCGATCTCCGGAAGAGCCAGCGTTTCGGTAACAACGTGATCGGGAGCGCGGTACACGGCCGCACGCATAGCAGTGGGTAAAACGTCAGACATGGCTTTTCCAGTTTACTTTGCGCGCTGACCAGCCATGCTTGCCGATGTTCAAACGCGGCTCAGCATCGAATCACGACGCTTCGAATCAGAACGCATCAATTCACGACCGGCTTACCAGCCACACGCCCGCAATCAACAGCCCACAGCCGACGAGCCGTCCCGGAGTGGTCGGGTGTTGCTTCAAGCCCATCCAGCCGAACTGGTCCAGCAGAACCGATACCACCAGCGAGGCCGTTACACTCAGACCGGTAAAGATGCCCGCTCCCAGCCGTTGCACAAGCGTCAGCCCGGCAATGGTGGAAAGAATACTGATGAGACCCCCGGTCCAGGCCCACCAGCTCACATGCGCCGCATTTGCGAGCGGCACCGGCGTCCGCGCGAACATCTGCACCGCAAACATCCCAAGCAAACCGACGGTGTAGATAAGAATGCCGGCCCAAACCGGCTGCTGTAACTGCTTATTCAGCTGTCCGTTCGCGGCAGATTGCAAAGGGTTTGCCGCTCCAGCCACCAGCGCCACAAGAAACGCAAACCAAGCCAAGGGAAGCACCTCGCTCTGCTTGGACGCACGTTGAAGTCACAAAGGCTGCGTCAGGATCTCACGTAACTGCTTGTGTAGTGCCTCCAAAGCTTGCGCGCTGTGCCGCCCCAGTCTCGCCGCGTGCCGCCAGGCATGTGGCCGAACCGCTGTGTGCAGCGCAAAGGCAGCTGTCCGGAACTGACCATGGGCGCCGGCAAACCGCGTCAACGAAGCGAGCTCGAAATCGTGCGCATCCGAAATACCCTTCACGGCGCGAAAGGCAATGCCGTGCGCTGCCGCAAGCCGGGACACGGTCGCCGCCTCCATATCGACCATACCCGCACCATAGGTCGATGCCAGTCGCGCTTTTTCCTGCACGCCCGCAATGGTCGGCGTCGTGACGAGCACTGCTTCCCCGCTTGCGGCTGCGGCGAAACGCTCACCCGTGCGCGCATCTACGATAGAAGACGCTTCGACCACGGTGCCGGATCGGAACTCCGGACGGCAAGCACCGGCCAGTCCCGCCGAGATCACGAGATCCAAAGGACCGAGCGCCCATGCGGCCTCAAACGCCAGCGACACACGCGCGGCACCCATTCCGCCAGTCACTACCGTGGTGTCCCGCAGCCGATAAAGATGGATGCCTCGCGGAAGCATTGACGGCTCCGGAGCCGTCCGTCCTACCAGACCGCGGATCTCGCGCGGCAAAGCTGCGCAGATGGCAACGCGTACCGGCGCGCTCATGGGCATCGCGGCGGGGCCGGCGCGTAGCCGTTCGCCACAAACCAGCGGCACGCCTCTTCCAGCGCCTCGTTCACAGGCAAAACGCGAAAGCCAAGCTCGCGCTCTGCTTTTGCCGAACGACAAAACATCAACTTACGCCCCATGCGCACCGCTTCCACCGTCGCCCGCGGCTCTTTTTTGCGTATCTTTCCAGTAAGGGTTTCGTCGAGCAAGGCGAAAATGGCGGCGACCGCATGCGGTACCTTGAGCTTCGGTGACGGTAACCCGGTCATTGCCGCGAGCGTGTCCAGGATCTGCTTGAGCGTAAGGTTTTCACCTCCGAGGATGTACCGCTCTCCGGGGCGACCGACCTCCAGTGCCTGCAGGTGCATACGTGCGATCTCGCGGACGTCCACGAGATTGAGCCCCGTTTCCACATAGGCCGGGAAATTTCGGTTGAGAAAATCCACAATAATGCGACCGGTCGGCGTGGGCTTGGCATCCATGGCACCGATCGGTGTGGTCGGATTCAGCACAACAATGTGCTGCCCCGCCTGCGCCGCCTCGATCGCCACCTGCTCGGCGAGCCACTTCGAGCGTTTGTAGTGCCCGATCATGTCCGCTTCGCTGACCGGCGAGGCTTCATCCACCACGCCGCCGTCCCGGCGAAACCCCATGGTGGCCACGCTGGAGGTGTACACCACCCTGGCGACACCCGCCGCCCGCGCTAACGCCAGCAGCTTGCGCGTGCCTTCCACATTGGCTCTGTACATTTCCGCCGGGTCCGGCACCCATAGCCGGTAATCCGCAGCCACATGGATAAGGGCGTCGCAGCCCTCCAGGGCCGAAGCAAACGCCTCGGGTTGGCGGAGATCGCCTTCGACCGGCATTGCCCCTACGGGCAGGTACGTTCGTCGGGAGGCCGGCCGCACCAACACGCGCAATTGGTGACCCTGCTCGGCCGCCTGCCGCGCCACATGAGCCCCCACAAACCCGGTTGCCCCGGTCACAAAGAGTCTCACGCCGATAGCCGATCGGACCGGGACGCGCCCGCTGCTTGCAGGTTTAGTGACTTCCTCATTCGTGATGTTTCTGATGTATAGGCGACGTGCCCTCGGCACTCACTACCAGAAAAGTACACAGCCGCAACAGACGTTTCCACCGGGTCAATCCAGGGTTTCCGGGGCAATCTGAATGTTTTTCTCACCTGCCGCCTTTTTTTCCCAGTACTTGCGCACCCACGCTTCGAAGCTCTTTCCCGCTGCGGTATCGCGGCCGGAAAATTTCAAGGCAGCGACCTCGCTGTACGCCACATTCGCACGCTCCAGGGCAGCACCGGCAGCGGCATCCTTCGCAGGCGCCGGCATGATTCGCACCACCGAGGTCGCCAGCGTTGGCCCGGTCCGGCGATCGTACAAATAGCCTTCGATCGTCGTGCCGTTCTTGCATGTGACCGTGATGTTTCCTCGATAGTCGAACGCCTTTTCGAGCGCGTCGCATACTTCGCCCTCACCTGCAAGCTCCGGAATCCAGCCTTCCAGATTTTCCCGCGCACGACCGGCAGCGTGCTCCAGATCATCGGGGCTGGCGTGTTGCAACTGCTCGACTTTGTCGTGTTCCTGGTCCAATGTCGCCATCGCGTCAGTCCCCCGCTACGCCGGTCAATTTGCTGTTCACAGAGGTCGTCACCACGACCGGGCTTGCGCTGGTCGGCGAAGTACCAAACGAGGTGCTCCCCGCCGAGGGAGTACCGGCGATTTGTACAAGCGGCACGTGGCCTTCCGGCTTCCACTCATGCAGCAGTTTTTGCGCGCCCTGGTCCTCATAGCGGCCATTGAAGATGGCTTTGGCGGTCTGCAGCAGGCCTTTGATCGAATCGAAGGTGTAATTTACCCCGGAAGCCTCATACCCCGAATGCACCATGCAATTGGCACAACGCGGGTTCCCACTTTCTGTCCCGTAGTTCGACCATTCCACCTCATCCATCAGCTCTTGAAAGGTATCGGCATAGCCGTCTTGCAGCAGATAACACGGCTTTTGCCAGCCGAAGATGGAGTACGTGGGCATGCCCCAGGGTGTGCAGCGCAGCTCTTTATGACCCATCAGAAATTCCATAAACATCGGCGACGCATTGAACTGCCAGCTTTTTTTCCGATTCGAAAGAATCGCACGGAAAAGCTTTCGGCTCTTCGCACGGCCGAGAAAATGGTTCTGATCAGGCGCCTTATCATAGGTGTAGCCCGGCGAGACCATCATCGATTCCACACCGGCTGCCATCAGCTCATCGAAATGCAGGCGCACCGAGTTCGGATCGGCACCGTCGAAGAGGGTCGTATTGGTCGTGACCCGGAAACCGGCATCGACGGCCGCACGCACGCCCTCCATCGCGATCTCGTACCCACCCTCGCGGCACACCGAAAAATCGTGATGCTCTTTTTGGCCGTCCACATGCACTGAAAACGAGAGGTATTTGGAAGGCTTGAAGAGGTGAAGCTTTTCCTTCAGCAATAGCGCGTTTGTGCACATGTATACGTACTTCTTGCGCGCGACCAGACCGGCCACGATCTCCGGCATACGTGGGTGCAACAGCGGTTCACCACCGGGAATGGCGACCATTGGGGTCCCGCACTCTTCCACAGCCTGAAAACACTGCTCCGGCGTCAGTTCTGCCTTCAAGATGTGGGCGGGGTATTGAATCTTGCCGCAGCCGGCGCACGCAAGATTGCAGCGGAATAACGGCTCCAGCATCAGCACAAGCGGATAACGCTTGCGCCCGCTGAACTTCTGCTTCAACACATAGCTGGCGACAGTGAACGCTTGCGATACCGGAACGGCCATTCTGAAAGACTCCTTCAACGGTCTGCACGCCACTCGGGCGACAAACACCTGGTGTGAGATGAAGCAGAAACGCTCTACGCTTCAGCCGCCTCCCGCTCGAGCGCTTTGCGATAGGTCGTCAACGCCAGCAGTGGGAAATATTGCTTGTACAGGTGGTAGCCGAGGTAAAAAACGCGCGGAAACCCGGTACCTGTGTAGTAGCTTTCGCCGTTCCGCCCCGGCATTAACTCATCCCAGCTGCCATCCTCATGCTGCCGCTCTGTCAGCCAGCGAACCCCTTTAGCCACCGAATCGGAACGCGTATCGTTGGCGGCCAGCAAGCCCAGCAGCGCCCATGCCGTTTGTGACGGGGTGGACGGCCCGACGCCGCGCTCCGTCGGCTCATCGTAGGTGCCGCAGGTTTCGCCCCAGCCGCCATCGGCATTTTGTACCATGCGGATCCACTCGGCTGCTTGTTGCACGGCCGGTTCCAGGTGGCTGTATTCCATGGCTTGCAGCCCGCGCAGCACAAGAAACGTGCCGTACAGGTAATTCACACCCCATCGGCCGAACCAGGACCCATCCGGTTCCTGCTCCTTCAGAATGAACTGCATGGCTCGCTGAATCGGTCGATCCCGGCGGCTATAGCCATAAGCGGCCAGCATCTCGAGGATACGGCCGGTGATGTCGACCGTCGGTGGATCGAGCATCGCGTTGTGGTCGGCAAACGGGATGTACTGGAAGATGCTTTTGGTGTTGTCTTTATCAAAAGCCGCCCAGCCACCTTCTTTGCACTGCATGGCGAGCACCCACTTGACCGCGCGCTGTTCGACCTCGTGCTGGTACCGCTCGCGTGGGTTGCGCACAGCCTTTAACGCGAGCAAAACTTCACCGGTGTCGTCGACATCCGGGTAAAACTCATTGTTGAACTCGAAGTACCACCCACCCGGCTCGACATTGCGAACCTTCTGCGCCCAGTCGCCTTTGTGCCGCACTTCTTTCGAAAGCAGCCAGTCAGCGGCTTTCAACAAACGCGGATCGGTATTGGGCACGCCGGCATCGCCCAGGGTCGACAGTACCTGCGCGGTATCCCACACCGGAGAAAAACAGGGCACCATCCGAAAGGTCGGTGTCGGGTAGTCCGGGGTGCCGTTCGGTTCGTCGATGCCCAGTTTTTCAAACTCATCCATGGCGCGGATAAATTGCGGGTCATCCTGCGAGTAGCCCAAATATCGAAGCGCAACGATGGAGTTCAGCATCGAGGGATAGATGGCGCCCAGGCCGTCTGAACGCTCAAAACGCGCCAACATCCAGGCTTCGGCTCGCTTTAGAGCCATGCGGCGTAGTGGGCGGATGTGAATGCGCTCGGCCCAATGGGCCAGCCGGTCCCAGAACAGAAAGAAGTTGCGCCAGGAGATGGGCCGCTTGCGATTCCAGCGCAGGTGCAGGTCGGCATTTTCGCGCCCTCCCACAAAAAGCTCCTCGATCCCCTGCCCGGGAGGGAGCTTCTTGAAGGGTTTTTTTGCATAAATGATCGACAACGGCACAAGAATGCCGCGGGACCACGCGCTGATCTCATACAGGTTGAAGTAAAACCAGTTCGGAAAAAGAACGATCTCCGGTGGAATGGCCGGGACGGCGTCGTATTCGTACTGACCCAGCGCACACAGGTAGATCTTTGTGAAGGTGTTGCACTCGGTTACGCCGCCCAGCGCAAGCACGTTTTCCCGCGCGCGCACCAGCACCGGATGATCGGCATCCCAGCCCATCAACTTGAGCGCGAGATAGCATTTGACCCCATAGCTGACATTGGAAGGGCCGCCGGGGTACAAACTCCATCCGCCATCGGCATTCTGATGGCGAAGAATTTCGTTGATGCACCGCTCCATGCGGCCGGGATCGCCCGTGCCCAGCAGGGTATGCATGAAGATGTAGTCCGCCTCCAACATGGAGTCGGCCTCGAGTTCACCACACCAGTAGCCTTGCTCGTGCTGTTGGCCGAGCATCCAATCGATCGACTTGTCGATGGCGCTCTTCACCTGATCCAGTCCAAGGTCGAGCCGGCCAAACCGTGGCTGCTTCGTTCCTTGCGGATTCACTGCGGATGCACTCATGAACTCTCTGGATGGACGGTGATGGTACGTGTGCGACGGTTGGGAACGGAAGAAGAAAGCAAGGCTTTATGGCGCGGGATGGACGGGGGGTGCCGAGGCGATGGCCTGCACGATCTCGGGCGGTAGTCCAAAACGCACATTCTCCGGCATGACCTCTACTTCTTCGACAGAACCGAAGCCGCGCCCTTGTAAAAACTCCACAACCTGCTGCACCAGAATTTCCGGAGCGGAAGCGCCCGCGGTAATCGCCACGGTTGAAACTGATTGCAGCCACTCCGGCCGGATGTCCTCCGCCTTGTCGATCAAAAAAGAACCGGTGCCGAGATTTTGCGACACCTCGACCAGGCGGTTGGAATTGGAACTATTGCGCGACCCCACCACCAGTACCAGGTCAGCCCCGTGCGCGACATTTTTCACCGCAGTTTGCCGGTTCTCCGTGGCATAGCAGATGTCCTGTGAATGCGGGCCGGCAATATTGGGGAAGCGCCGCTTCAGCGCTTCAATCATCGTTCCAGCTTCATCGAGCGAAAGCGTCGTTTGCGTCAGGTAGGCGACTTTGTCCGGATCAGGTACATGAAGCGCGGCAACCTCTTCCGGCGTCGATACGACCTGCGTCACCTCGGGAGCCTCGCCCTGCGTGCCTTCCACCTCTTCGTGGTCGCGATGGCCGACTAGAATAAGGGAATAGCCCTGTTTGGCGAATTTGATGGCTTCAAAATGTACCTTGGTGACCAAAGGGCATGTGGCGTCGATCACCTTCAGCCCGCGATCTTTCGCGCGCTGCCGCACTGCCGGCGAAACGCCGTGGGCCGAATAGATCACCCGTGCGCCCTCCGGTACCTCGTCAAGCTCGTTGACGAAGATTGCGCCCTTTTGCGCGAGATCGTTCACAACATACGAGTTGTGCACGATTTCTTTTCGCACATAAATCGGTGCGCCAAACGTGTCCAGCGCGATGCGCACAATGTCAATCGCGCGCACCACGCCGGCACAAAAACCACGTGGCTTCAACAACAGAACGCGCTTGGCCTTCAAAGCCGCGGAGGACTTTGGCTGCACAGCGACGGGGTCGAGGATGGTGATCGTCACATCCCCTAGTATACCCCTCGGAGCCGGGTCCTTGGCGCGCAAAGGCTTAATCGCGCCGTTCCACTCACCTTGCCAGGTTCTTCAAAATGCCCATCACGTGTTTCGTTCTTGAACTTCTGCTGTGACTTAAAAACTGGAGTCTCGCTGCCGGCTCGAGTTGCCTGTTGCGCGTCAGCGGCTTGCATCCATCATCTCCCGGGCGTGGAGGCGCGAGGCTTCCGTCAAACTCGCTCCCGAAAGCATCCGGGCAATCTCCTCAACTCGTTCCTCATTGGCCATCGTGCGGACGCCGGTGCGGGTGCGGCCGCCCCGGTCGTTCTTTTCGATCAGCAAATGCTGATCGGCAAAAGCAGCAATCTGCGGCAGGTGCGTGATGCACAGCACCTGCTGCGCCCGCGAAAGCGCCTTCAGCTTTTGACCAACCGCTTCGGCTGCACGGCCGCCGATGCCGATGTCAATTTCGTCAAAGACCAGCGTCCGCGGCAGCGCCGTTCCCCGCTTGCGCGCCAGCTTGGCCGCCTGTTCTTCCACCGCCACCTTTAGCGCCAACATCACGCGAGACATTTCACCGCCGGAGGCGATCTCGGTCAGCAGCTTTATCGGCTCGCCCGGGTTGGTTGCGATGCGGCACGCGATCGCGTCCCAGCCGGTGGTAGTCCAATGCGCTTCGTCCTCCTGCGCCGTGACGTCGATACCGAACTGCGCGCGCATGGCAAGCTCGTTGATCTGGCGTTCCGCGACCCGGGCCAGCTTGTCGGCGGCGGCCTTTCGTAGAGCGGTCAGGGCCATCGCCGCTTCACGGTAGGTAGCCGCGGCCCGCGCCACCGCTGCGGCGAGCTCCACCGCCCGCGCGTCGCTGTTCTGCAACTCCGCGAGTCTGCTTTCCGCGGTAATCCCAAAAGCAATGACCTCTGCCAGCGAGGGCCCATACTTCCGTTTCAAACGATCCAGCTGCGCCAGCCGGTCTTCCACCTCGGCCAGCCGTTCCGGCGACGCGGTGGCACTGTCGGCGAAGTCCCGGAGCGTCGCCGACACATCCTCAACCGCCGCCTGGGCATTCCGCAGCTGCTGCACGGCATCGGCGAAGCTGCCCTGGAAGCGTGCAATATCTTCTACATGACGCAGCGCGCTGCCGAGCAGCCCGCCCGCGGCGACCTCGCCCTCGTACAAAAGGTCGAGCGCCGCCGTGGCGCCGCTAAACAAGCGTTCGGTATTGGCGAGCAGGCGTTTTTCCGCGTCCAGCCGGACGTCTTCTTCCCCATCGGCAATAGCTGCCGCTTCAATCTCGCGCGCCTGAAAGCTCCATAGATCGATCTGCCGCAGGCGATCGCCTTCCGCGCTTTGCAGCATCGCGAGCTCTTCCCGCAACGTGCGCCATGTGGTGTAGGCCGCCGCGAGCGCTTCTGTACCGATCTGTGCGGAACGGTCCAGCAGCAGGCGTTGCTGTGCGGCGTCAAAGGCGACCAGGGTTTCAGACTGCGCATGCACCAACGCCAGCTCCGGCGCCAACTGGCGCAGGGTGCCGACGGTTGCCGGCTGGTTGTTGATAAACACCCGGCCTTTGCCGTTGGCGCCGATCTCGCGACGCAGAAGAACCGCATCTTCCCCGGCATCAAGTCCGTTTTCCTCGAGCACCTTGCCGGCACCGGGCGTGGTGTCGAAAACACAGCTCAGCACGGCTTTTTCCGCGCCATGCCGGACCAGATCGCTCGAAGCCTTGCCGCCCAGCAGCAGCGCGAGCGCGTCGATCAGAATGGATTTACCGGCCCCGGTTTCTCCGGTCAACAGGTTGAGCCCCGGCCCAAACTGGGCCACGGTGGCATCGATCACGGCATAGTTTTCAGCTCTGAGTTCGAGCAACATCGGTTTCAAACCTTTGCTTCGGCTTTGCCCGCCAACATCCTGTGCGTCCACCCGGTGATTTGCGGATCGCCTTTTCTATCTAACGCCACCTAATGCACCTGATGCCGTTTGGCGTCGATTCGGCACAGCGCGCAGTACACTGGTTGGCAACGTATGACGGTTCTTGTTTCCTTCTTTCGGCTCCCTGCCCTGTGGCTGCAGGACGCCTCCGCTCCCGCTAGTGTACCGGGCAGCCCCGCACATGGCAGCGCCCTCGGCGATATGCTGCACAACAGCGGCCCCACAGCTCTGACGGTGCTTGCGCTTTTGCTGGTGACCAGCGTTTTTTCCTGGGCCATCATGATCGCGAAATGGCGCTCCTTTCGCGCGGCGGAGACGCAAAATCAGCGCTTTGTACGGGCGTTCCGGAAATCCGGCCGCTTGAGCGAAATCGCGGCCGTTGCCGAACAGTTTCGGCCCAGCCCACTGGTTTCGGTCTTCCATGAGATCCATGACGAATATCAGCGTCAAGCAGGCGGCCGCGGCACCCCGCCCAACCCGCAGGCACTCGAGCGCGCCGCGCAAACCGCCGCCAGCGAGTCGCTCACGCTGATGGAGCACCGCATGACGTGGCTTGCGACCATTGCCCAGATTGCGCCGTTTATCGGGCTTTTCGGAACGGTGATGGGCATCATCGATGCCTTTCATGGCCTGGGTACAGCCGGTGCGGCCACCCTGCGGGCCGTTGCGCCCGGCATCAGCGAGGCCTTGATCACCACGGCCGCAGGCCTCATCGTCGCGGTGCCGGCGGTTGTGGGCTACAACCAACTCACGGCGCAGTTGCGCGAATTCGGTGCGCGCATGGACGATTTCGGCCGCGAACTGCTCAACGCGATCGAAAATGCCGCACTGGTCAGCCCGTCGGTGCCATTGCAACCTTCACCCGCACATGAAGAAACTCGTCGGAGGACGGTTTAGCGTATGGCGTTCACTTCGGCGCGCGGACGCACGCAAACCTCTCTCGAAGGCATCAACATCACACCGCTTGTCGACGTGGTGCTGGTGCTGCTTCTAATCTTCATGGTGACCGCGCCGGTCCTGCAGAGCGGCGTAGAAGTGGCTGTGCCGCAAACGCGTACAGTAAACCAGCTCACCGAGGAGCATCGCGTAATCACCCTGGACAAGGATCAAAACGTATTTCTCGATGACAAGCCGGTGAATGTGCACGACCTGCCGGAACTTCTGCAGCATGGCATGAAAAACACGCAGGAAACCGTATACGTGCGTGCCGACCAGCGCGTGCCCTTCGGTGCCTTTGCTTCGGCGATGGATGCACTCAAGCAGGCGGGCATCACAAATATCAGCATCGTGACGCAACCGTTGAAGTGAGCGCAACCGTTGAAGTGATGGAAAGATCGCCACGCGTCCTGAGAGAAAGCACAGCATGAGGACTGCCGACAGCAGCCGCGAGGACGACTTTCACAACCATCCCCGGTTGGGTGACCGGCTGGGCAACCGGATGGGCGGCAGCATGGCTGGTGCGGTGGTGCTGCATCTGCTAGTCGGTGCGGCAATCGTCGCGGCAGCGTATTTCGGCCACACCTCCAGCGAGCGGTGGGGCGAAAGTCAGTCGACCGTGGGTGCGATCCAGGCCTCGATGGTTTCAGCCATTCCTTTGCCCGCGCATGCAAAACCGGTCCCGAAACAGGTGCTCGCGTCCGAAGACGAGAACCAGGCTCCGCCGCCACCGCCTCGTGAGGCGACACAACCGCCGCCCAGGCCCACCGACATCCTGATCAAGGCGAAACCACCCGCCCCGGCCAAACCGGCGCCCGTGCGGAGCGCGGCCCCACTCAAATCCCAGCCCAAGCCCCTTCCCAAGACCCTTCCCAGCGAGGCGCCACCGCTCAAGCACCCCCAACCGAGTCCGCCATCGCCCAAGGCAGAAACCGGCGAAACCACGGCCACGCAGCTGCCGCAAGCCATCGCGCAACTGAAAAACGGCACCGCAACCGCGACCGTGCAGGACCGCGTATTCGGTGTGCGCTATGCCTACTACCTGCGCGGGGTCAGCCAGGCGGTGTCCCGCAACTGGATCAGCAGCGAGGCTGACCCCCACGCCTCCCAGGGCCGGCGCGTTACCCTGCTCTTCGACATCGACCGTGACGGCGTGCCGGGCAATGTACGTGTTTCCACCCGCAGCGGCTCTCCGTCGCTCGATCAATCTGCCCTGCGCGCCGTACAACGCGTCGACGGCTTCGGTCCCTTGCCGGCCGGCAATGAGATCACCGTCGAGTTCAGCTTCGATTACCGGGCGCAGTAGCGACCCCATGAGGACGACGTATCTGATCCTGCCTTGGGCTGCAGTGCAACGTTTCAAGTAGCTGCCCGGGCACCCCGCCTGACTGGACCACATGGAAACAGCTACATTGGAGGGCATGGAAGTTTTCTATCCAAAGCACGACCGCTTTCGTTTCCGCTTCTGCTTCGCCCCGCTTCTGCTCCTTACCCTGGCCATCTCGTTCGGGGCTCCGCATGTCGAAGCTCAGGATCCGTTTCACCTCGAAACCAGCACCGGTGCCGAACGCCTGCGCCTGGCCGCCGCGAATTTCAAATTGGCCGACGGGACCCCGAGCGAACTTTCGCAGACCTTCGACGCAACCCTGGCAGCCGACCTCGCCAACGCCGGGGTCTTCGACCTCGTCTCCAAAAGCATGGCGCCGCAGGCCAGGCCCGGTACCTCGGCAGAGATCAACCTGAGCCAATGGGCTTCCGCGCCGGCCTCGGCAGGCATGGTTGCCTTCGGTAGCCTCGGCGTTAGCGGCGGCCATACGCTCGTCAACGGCTTCCTCGACGACACCCACAACACGCAATATCCGCAGGTTTTCGGCAAGCAGTACACCGACACCGCCGACACCAACGGCGCACGGCAGATTGCGCACCGCTTCGCCGATGAAATCATCTTCCGGCTCGGCGGCGGTATCCAGGGCATCGCCGAAACCAAGATTTATTACGTACACTTCACCGGCGACGGCAACAAAGAAATATGGGCGATGGATTACGATGGCGCCAACCAGCACGCGGTGACGCATCTCGGCCAAATCTCACTTTCACCCCGCGTTTCTCCGGATAATTCACGTATCGCCTTCAGTTCTCTCGGCCGCGACGGCTTTCAATTGAAGATGTATTCCCTGCTGCTCAACCGGGTCGTGTCTTTCAACTCGGCCGGAGGCACCAATCTTTCCCCCGCCTGGGCGCCGAACGGCCAACAACTCGCATTTTCCTCTTCCCGCACGGGCGACCCTGAGCTTTGGGTTGCCGATCCGCAAGGAGCGGCGGCGCACCGCATCACCAGCTTCCGCGGCCCCGATGTTTCCCCTACCTGGAATCCGAAGACCGGTGCGCAGATCGCCTGGATCAGCGGCCGCACCGGGTTGCCGCAGCTGTACATCATGGATGCGGACGGTTCAGGCGTCCAAAGAATGACCGATGGCGGCTATGCCACCTCGCCTTCCTGGTCGCCTAACGGTCAGTTCATTACCTACGCCTGGAATCGCAAATACGGCCCCGGCGCACCCGGCGGGCAGGATATTTATGTGATGGAAATCGCCAGCAAACGCTGGATTCAGCTTACCCACGACATCGGCCGCTGCGACTTCCCCTCCTGGTCCCCGGATGGCCGCCACATCGTCTTTGCGAACACTCCGGATGGCCGTGGGTCGCATACCCACCTCGCCACCATGCTGGCGGACGGCACCGCGCTCCACAGCCTTACCGAAGCCGGCGCCGACATGCCCAACTGGAGCTTTCGCTAGCCCACCCCAAGCCGTGACAGTGCTGAAACGGACGGCTTACACTCATTCGAATGAGTTGGTCCTCACCCGGGTCCTTACCCTGGTCTTCATCAATGGGGATCAACTCCGAAGAAAAGGAAAGAAATGATCGCAACCCGCTCTTTCATGCCCATCCGGTCGACCCTTACCCGGGCCTTGCTGCCCATCAGTCTGGCGCTGCTCACGGTGACCGGCTGTCATAAAAAGACCGCTCCTGTCGCTTCGAACGCGTTGCCACCCAGCACTGCGGGGCTCACGGCGCCCACGGCGACCATCTCCGCCGATCCCCTCGCGATCGACCTGGGGCAATCCGTTGTGCTGAACTGGCGTACGACCAACGCCACAGGTGTGAGCATCGACGGCATCGGGGATGTTGCGGTAAACGGCACCCAGACCGTTTCTCCTGCGAACTCGACAAACTTCCATCTCGTCGCCAAGGGCGAGGGCGGGACGACGGAAGCGAACGTCCGCGTGACTGTCCGTGTTCCCACGGTGCCGGGCAATAACACCGGAGCGAACGGCAGCGCCGGCCAGGACGGCAGCCTGGGGACAGATGCCGCTTTCCACAGCAACGTGCAGGATCTTTTCTTTGATTACGACAGCTTCGATCTTCGCGCCGATGCGCAAAGCAGCATCGCTTCCGCGGCCCAGTATCTCGAAACCCATCCGGCAATCAAGGTGCGCGTGGCCGGTTATTGCGATGACCGCGGCTCGGCCGAGTACAACATCACCTTGGGGGAAAACCGCGCCAACTCTGCCAAAACGGCTCTGGTCAGCGCCGGCGTGAGCCCCAATCGCATTCGCGTCGTCAGCTACGGCAAAGAGCGCCAGTTTTGCACCGAAGAAGCGGAAAGCTGCTACGGACAAAACCGCCGCGACCAATTTTCCATTGACCGTTAATGCTTCGAGACACTTCCTACACGAAGCAGGAAGCGACTGCTCGCAGCCGTGACGCGGGCGCAGGCGAGAGTATGGAACGCCGTACTCTCGCCGCTTCTACGTTCTGAACGAGACCTGATTTCAGAGCCTCCCTGTAGCCCTCATGGCAAGAACGCTCGATAACCACACGCCCGCCCAGGAGTTCGGCATGACCTTTTCCCGCAGCTGCCGCCGTTTCGCCACCGTTGTTGTTGCCTTTGCCCTCGTGGTTCCCCGGCCGGCGCACGCGGTCAGCAAAGAGATGATCCAGCTCCAAACGCAGGTGCAGCAGCTTATTGATTCCGTAGCGCGCCTCCAGCAATCGAACGATCAGCAGATGGGCGTGCTCAAGGATCTTGTGCAGCAAACGGTCGACTCGGTGAACAAGATGTCGATCAACGTCAATGGCATGCAGCTGAAGCTGCAAAACGAAACTGACGCCGAGGGCACGCGCAACGAACAGCTTTCCGGTCAGGTCCAGGCGCTCAACGATTCGCTCGACGAGTTGAAGGCCCGCATGCAGCGCATGGAAAAATCCCTCGCGGACCTGCAGGGCCAGGCCCAGTCCACCAATGCCGCGCTCGGCAACCTGCCCGGCGCAAACGGCGCAGCGAACTCCGTCGCGCCCAGGACCCCAGCTCCGCCTTCTGAGCAGGCTTCCCCTGCGCCGGCCGATGCGTCGCCGCGGTCGGGACCCAGGTCGGGACCCAGGTCGGAACCCAGAGCCGAGCCAAGGGCGGAGTCCGGATCGGATTTAAGCCCGGCGGCAGTCGCAGACCGGGCTGGAGATCGCAACGCCGCTACGGCCGCGGCGCCCTCGCCCGTGGGCGACCTGTACCGCAACGCTTATGGCGACTACATGGCGGGGAAATATCCCCTCGCGTCGTCGGAGTTCAGCGATCTGATCAAAGCGTATCCGGACGAAAACTTGGCCGGTAACGCATTTTTCTATCTCGGCGAGATGGACGTGCGGACAGGCAAACCTTCCGTCGCCATCAAAAACTACGACCAGCTCCTCGAACGTTACCCCGCGAATGCCAAGATTCCTGCCGCCCGTTTGCACAAGGGAGAAGCGCTGCTCGCGACCAAGCAAACCGAGGCCGGCACACGCGAACTGCGTGCCTTGGTGCAGCGCTACCCTAACTCGCCGGAAGCCGCCCAGGCCCGTACACGACTGGGAGCCGCCGCCCGGCGATAAACTCGCCCCCGACTTGTTTCGAAAAGACAACTTCGACACGTCTTGCACGCTGTCAACTGCGAACATCCCCGATGGCCCGCACGACCTCCGCTTTTTGCGCAGCCGTCAGCGGCAGCCGCGGCAGCCGTGGCGGACCCCCGTAGTACGCATTCCAGTCAGAACCGTATTTGGCTGCTGCCACACCCAGCTCAGCCAGAATCGCCTCCGCCGGTTGGAGGCGAGCTGCCCGTTCCGCAGCCAGGGCCTCGTCGCCGTCCTTCCAGGCGGCATACGCCTCAAAGCAGCTTTGCGGCGCACAGGCAGCCAGAACGGGAACGGCCCCGGCGGCTCCGCCCTTTAACAAGGGCAGCATGCCATGCGCCGCACCTGCTGAGAGAATCTGAAAACCAACAGACTTCGTTCGGGTTTTCGGCGCGGAAGCGATCGGCGCCGGCGTACGGAGGCTCGTAGATGGAGGCTCAACGGTGGCAATCGTCACCAAACCCGCGGGGATTGTCGCCTCGGCAAGCATGCGCCCGGTCACGGCCTCAAAGATCGTCGTCAC
>CAXTRN010000019.1:0-27362 GCA_964246645.1 uncultured Acidobacteriaceae bacterium | reverse complement strand
GCGTGGAACATTGCCCCCGCAATCCCACCGCCTACTTCTGATAGCCTCAGCCAAGACATGTCTGCAGCCCCCCGTAAACCCGATCTCCACGCCGAGGCCCAAAAGCGCGCGAAAATCATTGCTGTTGTGAACCAAAAGGGGGGCGTTGGCAAGACCACGACCGCGATGAACCTCGCAGCTTCGCTCGCCCTGGAGGGCGTATCCACACTACTCGTCGATTGCGACCCGCAGGCGAATGCCACCAGCGGCTTCGGCTTTTCGAAAAGTGAGTCTCGAGTCGCCGTTTATGACGTCCTTCTTGGAACCACCTCCGCGCATGACGCTATGATTCCGGCCAGCATAAACAATTTGCACATCATTCCAGGCACAAGAAATCTCATCGGAGCGAACCTGGAACTTGTCGAGATGGAAAATCGCGAGCGTCGTCTTCAGGAAGCACTCGACCCAATTCGATCAGAGTTCCACTTCATCATTCTTGATTGCCCACCAGCACTAGATTTACTCACGCTGAATGCACTTGTCGCATCGGATCGACTACTCGTTCCGATGCAAGCAGAGTATTTCGCCCTTGAGGGGATTTCAGAGCTCATTTCCACCTTAGACAGGATTTCTGCCAGCTTTAATCCACAACTTGGGCTCGAGGGCGTTCTGCTCACAATGTACGACGAACGTACCAATCTTTCGCAGCAGGTACGTGAAAACCTGCACGCGTTTTTTGTTGAAAAGCTTTACAAAACGACGATTCCACGAAATGTTCGTCTTGCAGAAGCTCCTAGTCATGGCCAGCCTGCCGTCACCTATGACCCACGCTCACGCGGAGCGGAGGCTTATCGTGAGTTCACGCGCGAGTTGTTGCATCAAAATGGCTTCCGCCCGGCGACAACTAAGGCCAAGCAATCAGGGCAAGCGAAAATTTGAGTCCCTTGCCCAAAAGGCGAAACGAATAACACCATTCTGCCATGTCCTTTCACCACCACCACTACCTAGACTGTACGCATGATCACTGGAGACATAATGCAAATACACGATGCCCTTACGACAGAACCGAAGCGGCGCGCGCTTGGCAAGGGACTTGATCTCTTGCTACCTCCAAGGCCCATGCCGCAATCCGTCATCGATGTGGCTGCAAGTACACCTGCCGGCCGAGCCTTGGAGGTGGATGTTCAGCTCATTGATCGCAATCCCTATCAGACCCGAACGAATTTCGATGAATCGAAGCTGGCAGAGCTGGCCGCCTCCATCGCTGCGTCCGGCGTGGTACAGCCCCTTGTTGTCCGCAACAACAAGGATGGTCGCTACACGCTCATCACCGGAGAGCGACGGTTAATCGCGAGCCGGCAGGCAGGCAAAATGACGGTACCAGTTATCATTCGCGACGTTTCCGATTTGCAGACCATGGAAATGACCGTCGTCGAGAACCTGCAGCGCGCTGATCTCAATCCAATGGAGCAAGCTCGAGCCTTCAATCGGCTTAGCCGAGAGTTTCACCTTACGCAGGAACAGATGGCAGAAAGGACAGGGAAAGATCGCGCTTCGGTGGCAAACTTTTTGCGTCTATTGCGCCTTCCCGACGATGTCCAGCAGCGTATCGAAGCGGGCGAACTTACCTTTGGCCATGCAAAAGCGCTGCTCGCTTTACCTACACCTGAGAGTGTAGGGGCGGCGGTTCAAAAGATCATCTCTTTAGGATTAAGTGTGCGCGCTACAGAAAGCCTTGTGCAGCACATCCTCAATCCTGAGAGCAAAATCGCCGCTGCGGAAAAACCAGCGAGAGTGGTGGACCCCAATGTTCGTCACGCACAGGAACAGCTGCGGCAGTCCCTGGGGCTCAAAGTCACTATCGAGGACCGTAAAGGGAAAGGTCGCGTCATCATTGAATACGGCGGCATTAACGACTTCGACTCAATCCTTAATGCAATCCGGAAAGACCTCTGAGACCTGCGTTCGCAGTTTTTTGATATCAGAACAGTTAGGATGAACATCGCTGTTCGGACGTGCCGACCGGACAGCATTGGGATCATGGAGCCCGCAAGGCCTCTATGTGTTCCCTGTGAACACTGGTCCACTTCAGCACATTCGGACAAGATAGCTTGTTTCCTTTGTGCTAACGGCGGCGTAGTCTTGAGAAGAGCCGCAGCCGCAGAGGGGTAGACCACCTTGCCGATAGTTGAGCGCCAGGAGCCCCAGCAGCGGCAGAGACGAGCTTTGAAATGCGCGCGACCCGCCTCGAATATCGAATTCGTTTTCTTCTACACGCGCTTATCTTCTCGGTAGGCTTATTCCCTTTGTGGGAGCCCTTTCTCAATCTGACCGACAAGACCTCCTGGCAGTTCCTGATTACGTTATTCAGTCGACAGGGCTGGTTGAATATCGGTTCCGCGAGCATCGCTTTTCTTGCAATCGCCATTGTTTTTCTGGCCCTTGGCGCGTTTTTTCGCGTTTGGGGTTCTGCCTACGTCGGCGCAAGCGTCGTCAACTCTCCTTCCATGCACGGGCAGACGCTACTCGCCGACGGTCCCTACCGATATACACGCAACCCTTTGTACCTGGGAACACTTCTGCACACCGTTGGAGTCGCGCTCATCATGCCTCCGGCGGGCGCGATTTTTGCGATTGCGGCGATATGGATTCTGCAAGTTCGCCTCGCGCTCGCAGAAGAACCTTTCCTCACTGCACGATTCGGAAAGGCTTACCTGGAGTACCAGAAATGCGTCCCACAGTTTCTACCTGCGCTGAAGCCGATGACCTCAGGCGCGGGTATGCGACCTCGTTGGCTACAGGCTTTTCTGGGCGAAAGCTATATGGTGGGTGTTTTCCTCACATTCGCCATTTTCGGCTGGCAGTTCAATCACATTCTGCTGCTGCGTGGACTGCTGATTTCGCTTGGCATTTCTTTAGTGTTGCAAGCACTTCTGCCTCGTCCGGTGAAGGCACCTGCGGGTCTTTCGGCGTAAATCAATTCGCTCCCATGCACCGTCCCTGACGCCTGTAGCCCTTATGTCGGGGAACCGTCATGAGCACTTCGCTTAACCATGCTTCGACGCTAGGATCAGGTTGTGCTCTTTTCGCTCGCATCGCCGATTTTGCCCATGCTCGCCAAACGGGTAGACGCCCTGCCAACAGGCGGTGAGTGGATTTTTGAGCCGAAGTGGGACGGCTTTCGTGCACTGATTTTTCGTGACGGCGACGAGATCTTGCTGCAAAGCCGCGATACGAAGCCACTGAATCGTTACTTTCCCGAGTTGCTTGCGCCGTTGAAGGCGCAACTTCCCTCCCGCTGCGTACTCGATGGCGAAATCGTCATCGCACGCAGGGGCACGCTAGACTTTGACGCGCTTTCTCTGCGCATCCATCCAGCGGCGTCGCGGATTAAGTTACTGGCCGAGCAAACGCCCGCTTCGGTGGTGTTCTTCGATCTGCTCGCGGAGGATGATCATGACCTTCGGGCCGAGCCCTTTGAGCGGCGGCGCACCGCGCTGGAAAAGATCCTTGCTGAACGTCAACCCCCGATTCACCTCACACCTGCAAGTCGCGATTTGCAAATAGCTCAGGACTGGTTTCGTCGCTTTGAGGGCGCAGGCCTGGACGGGGTGATTGCGAAGCCCGCGGCTGGCGCATACGAGCCCGACAAACGCAGCATGCTGAAGGTGAAGCATGAGCGAGATTGCGATTGTGTGGTCGCCGGTTTTCGCTGGCACAAAGACGGCGAAGGAACATTAATCGGATCGTTGCTGTTAGGACTTTACGATCAAACCGGAAAGCTGCAGCATGTAGGCAGTTGCGCGAGTTTCACAGCAGCCAAGCGGCGGGAGTTGGTGGAGTTGCTTGCACCGTATCGCGAACATGCAAGTGAAAATCATCCGTGGGCCAGCTGGAGCGCTCCCTCGGCAAGCTCACCGACGCGCATGCCAGGTGCGCCGAGTCGATGGAGTCAAGGCAAGGACCTGGTTTGGGAACTCGTAAGGCCGGAACTGGTCGTAGAGGTCGCGTACGAACATATGCAGGGAGATCGATTCCGGCACCTTGCGCAGTTTCGTCGTTGGCGGCCTGATAAACCTATCGCGGAGTGTACCTACGCTCAGCTCGAAGCGGTGCCGCCACAGGAATTAGCAACGATTTTTGCGCAGGACCAATAGGTCGGTTCCCGCCATGGCTTACACGGTGGGCGTCTCTGGATTTGTGCGCGAGACACGTTTACGCGGCTGATTGCGGGTCGGATCGTCATCAGGGTTCGGCGTTTCCTGCGGCGGGCGAAGTGCCTCGGGTACATGGCGCAGGTTCACGCGGACGCGGTACCAGACATACGCGCTGCCCCGCATGCGATCTACGAGCACATCATCCACGGCGAGGTGCGATGCCGCTTCCGCGTAACGCTCCCTCCAACGTTCCAGGCCGGCCATGGCCGCGCCCTGATCCGGTGAGTTTGCGATGGTAAGTAACGGGAACTTCGACACCCGCCGTATCACTTTCGGCGGTGCTGACGGGGTCTCCGCCGTAGGCTCGCTGGAAGCCGCGTCCGCAGGCGCCGGCTGGCTTAGAGTTTTGGATCGCCGTTTGAACCGATGCGCGCCGAAACCCTCCGCCATCTGCTGCGTGAACGCCTTTTCTCCCGATGCGTCCACTCCTTCCGGTGCATGCTTGGCCCGCGAAGGAGCGACGCGCGGCGCTTCACCCTCCATTTTGCGAAAATGCGGAGGCCAGGGTGCGTCACCCAGCCCTGAACTCTCGTCCTTGGCTGCGAGTTCCAGCAAACCCTCGAGCGATCCAGGGTGCGCGTTCATCTCTGCATGTGGGTCGCCAATCGATGCAAAACGCGCGGGCATCGTGAACACGGTAAAATCCCCCGGCGCGCAAGCTTCCACCTCGTCCCAACGAAGCGGCGCAGAAACGCGAGCATCCGGCAAAGGTCGCACGGAGTAGGCAGAGGCCGTCGTGCGGTCTTTGGCGTTCTGGTTGTAATCAAGAAAAACGCCGTGCCGCTCTTCTTTCCACCACTTCGACGTGGTCAACTGCGGTGCGCGGCGTTCGACGGCTCGGGAAAGCGCCAACGCGGCCCGGCGTACTTCGGTAAAGCTCCAGCGTGGCTCGATGCGCACATTGATATGAATTCCGCGCGAGCCGCTGGTTTTGGGCCAGCCACGCAGGTTATATTCGGCGAGCACCTGCTGCACCTCCAGGGCTGCCCGCCGTACATCCTCCCAGGAAACGCCGGGGCCGGGGTCGAGATCGACCCGCAACTGATCTGGGTGATCGAGATCGCCCGCACAGACCGGGTGCGGATGCAACTCCATGCACCCCAGGTTCATGATCCAGACGAGACCGGCTGCGTCGTCCACGACCACCTCTTCGGCCGTTCGGCCGGAAGGAAAACTTAGAGTAACGGTGCGCAGCCAAGCCGGCCGGTCTTCGGGCGCGCGCTTTTGGTAAAAGGGCTCACCTTCGGCACCGTTTACAAAACGCTTCAGCACGATGGGCCGATCGCGAATGCCCAGCAGCGCCCCCGGTGCGACAGACAGGAAGTAGCGCACCAGATCCAGCTTAGAAACCTGCACTTCACGTGAAAAGTACAGTTTCTCCGGGTGCGTCACCCGCACCTCACGACCCTCAATGGAGAGCACTTCGAAGCTATCGCGCTTACCCACGCCTTTAGCCTACTGCAACTTGCCGCGGATGAAGTGAGAGGTATGGATAGAGGCACCTTCGATCCAAAACGCAACGCATTTACGCCCGGAGTCCGCGGATACCACTAGTTATGTCCAGGCACGCCAGCCGTCGCCTTCGGCCAGTGCCGCCAGGCTCGCAAAGCGACGCTTCACCAACCGACGGACGTAAGGTATCAAGACGAAGCGGGAAACCACCCTGCCCAGGGGACCAAATGCAAGCCGAAAACGGACCTCATCTTCCAAAACCGTCTCAGGATTTCCATTAGAGTCGGTGCGTTCTCGCAGCCAGTGATCATGCTGAAAGAAGGCAAAACGCCCGCGTTCCTGCGAGTCCTGAAACCAGGCGACACACTGGCCCGGTGACTCGGTACGCAGTTCAAGGGCTGAAAAGTCATCCATTGAGGACGCAGCGTGCGGCGCACGATAACCGGTGATCAGGGTATGGTGCTCGGTCGGAAGGCCAAATTTCCAGCCTTTCCATATCACTTGGCTTCCTGCGGAAACAAAGCCGGTCGTTGTTCCTCCGGCAAGGTTCATCCCAAGCGTGTCTTTCACCAACTCCACGCGCGTGGAAAGCGCCCAGAGTCGGTCCAGCGGTGCGCGCACCACAGCCGTGTCGCGGACAACGCTGTTTCCCGGATCGGTCGTGGGCTCCGCGGTCCCGTTCCGGCCTGGCTCATGCAACGCATCGGCTTTCATGCCGCGGCTTCCACCAAAAGACGTTGCTGCAATAACGAGACCAGCGCCTGTTCCTCATGGCGCAGGGCAGCCTCGTGGCCGGCGATCTCCTGATCCAGTTTTTCCTTTACTTCCCTGATCTCTTCCTTGATTTCGGCAACCTCGGCTCGCACCTCCGGACTCATGTGCCCGCTCAGGTAGGCCTCCAGCACTGCGGGATGTACATAACATTTGCGGCAAACAGAGGGGGTATTTCCGAGTTGGGCGGCAACAGCCGTAATCGCCTGCACGACGTTCTTTTTCGCCTGGGTCGCCGTGGTGAAGGGTTCAAATTGCCGTAGCAGGTCATTGGCGAGCACGCTGCCCGCCCAGGTACGGAAATCTTTTGCGGTGAAATGCTCCCCAGTAATTTCGCGTAGGTAGTCGTTCACGTCTTGGGAGTCGATGTGATGGTGATTCCCGTCGTGATCGAGATATTGGAAAAGTTCGTAGCCGGGAATGTCTTCGCAGCGCTTGATGATGCGGGCCAAGCGCTTGTCGCTCAGATCGATCGTGTGATGTACGCCGCTTTTCCCTTTAAAGTCGAAGGTAATGGTCGATCCGTGAACGACCACGTGCTTGTTGCGCATCGTCGTCAAGCCATAAGAGTGGTTATCCTTGGCGTATTCGGCGTTGCCTATGCGGATATGCGTTTCTTCCATCAGCTTGATGATGGTGGCGAGTACCTTTTCGCGAGGCATGCCGGGTCGTTGCAGGTCGTGCTCGACGCGCTCGCGAATTCGAGGCAACGCCTTTGCAAACAACGCTATGCGTTCGTATTTCGTGGCATCGCGCACGGTGCGCCAGTGAGGATGATAGCGGCTCTGCTTGCGGCCGCGGGCGTCGCGCCCTGTGGCTTGTAAATGACCATTGGCGTGCTTCGTGATCCAAACGTCGGTCCACGCCGGCGGAATCACGAGTGACTTAATGCGCGCCAACGTATCGGCATCGCGCACGGGAGCGCCTTCGGGATCGGTATAACGAAATCCCTTAGCTGTCTTCATGCGCCGCAGGCCCGGCTGACGGTCGGAAACGTATCGCAATCCGGCTGCACGCGCCGAAGCAACAGGGTCCAGAATGGGTTCCGCCGCTTCGGCGTGATCTTTAACAGCTTCGAGCGGTGTTGTTATCGAAGAAGGTGTGGCGGTCAGCCGGCGCGACCGGGGCCTTGTAGATTGTGCAGGCGTACCCTTGCGCATGCTCAATCGGATGCGTACAGACACGGTTAAGCAACGAGGCTTCGTGCCAAATTTTCGTGCCGTCAATCACCTATCCTCTACAGTTATGGCAACGCATCAGAAGCCCTTGCCATAGCACTTTTCATGTAAATCATTTCTGCCAGGCTTACGGGTAAGCAAGCCGAAGATTGTAGAGAAATGCTAGGATGGAGGTCTTCTTTTCTACGGACGATACCTCAAGGAGGTATAGATGAGCCGCCTTTCTTCGTTGTCCCTTTCCTTCGCTGCTCTTCTCTGCTCGGGCACTGCGATGCAGGCGCAAGAGGCAAATACATCTTCGAAAACTGAAAAGCCTGCAGCAACGGCCGCGGCAGAGTTAACGCCCCTAGCTTCATCGGTTCCCGAGATTCCGCACGCGGCGACGGTTTCGCAGGTGAGAATTGTTCGGTTAAGCGACATTCGTGGTCAAGCGCAGCTGGATCGTAAAACTGGTCGAGGCTATGAGCAAGCCTTCGCGAATATTCCCATCACCAATGGTTCCAAGCTGAACACCACCACAGGTATTGCCGAGGTGGAGTTTGAGGACAATAGCACCCTGCGCCTTACTCCCGAAACAACCGTGGAGTTTGTTGAGCTTGGGCGCGCGGCCTCCGGGGCTACCATTACGCGGTGCCATGTATTGCGAGGCACGGTGTACGTCAACCTTGCGCACACGCAAGGCACTGACTTTGCCGTCAGTACCGGGAAAACGACATTGAAAATTGCGCCGGCGAGTCACTTGCGGCTTAGTGCCGACGCCTCGGACGTGCATGGTTCCACTTCAAATGTGGCTGTGATGGCAGGATCGGTCGACCTTTCCGGACCGGCGGGGATGACCACCATTACCAAAAAGCGCACGCTCGACTTCAACGCCACCGACGCGATCCCCTTTACCCTCGCAAACAACATACAAAAGTCCGATTTTGACGACTGGGACAAGCAGGAAAGCGATTACCAGAACCGCTACCAGAACACGCTTGCCTCCAGCGGTGCGGGCACACAGTTCGGGGCCAGCGACCTGGCCTATTACGGCAGCTTCAGCGACACAGGCGGCTGTGGGTCTTTGTGGCGGCCATATTTCGCCAATGCCGCCTGGGACCCATACGCGGCGGGCACCTGGGCCATGTACCCAGGTGCCGGTTACACGTGGGTCTCCGCCTATCCCTGGGGATGGCTGCCCTTTCACAGCGGTTCGTGGCAAAACTGTGGCAGTGGCTGGGGCTGGCGTCCTGGCGGGCAATGGCAGGGTCTCACCAATGCGACGCTGCTTGCCGGCAATGGCAGTCATCTGGTGGTGCATCCCCCAATTAAAACGCCCGCGGGCAAAGCGTCGCTGGTTTTTGTAAACACTTCCGGCGTACAAACTTCTCGCAGCACCGCACCGGGAACATTCACCTTTGTCGGCAACTCCGCCGGACTAGGCGTACCGCGCGACGTGTTCGGCAAACTCGCGAAAACATCTACGGCTGTCGCACGCAACGGCTCGGCGACGGCTCCCGTCGAGTTAAGCGCAATCGGCACCCCGGCAATGGTACATGCAGGTACTTCTACCCCCGGCGCGGCGGCTGCGCCCCATGCCGTACTCGTGCTGGCACGCCCCGGAAGTGGCGGTATAACGCCGAACAGCGGCACCGGAGGCGTGCGGTCCAGTTCCGGGCGGAACAACACTTCCACATCAGCGCACACCCCCAGCTATACTCCATCCGCTTCGCAAAGCGCGGGCTCGGTGAGTCGCGGCGGCGGCAGTTCCGCCGGTAGCGGTCATAAATAGACTCCGACTCACAGCGGATGCTCACAAAGTACCGGAGCATCCGCTCACCGGCGGACTTTACGCCACTGCGGGCGAAGCTCCCAGCGTCATCGAGTGTGCCTGGATCAGGGATTTTGCGCGGTTCACGAAATCCTCCACCGGACTTGAGCCCTGATCACCCAATCCGCGTACGCGCACGCTGACCGACTCGGTTTGCATCTCTTTATCGCCGACGACGAGGATGAAAGGCACCTTTTGCAGGCCGAAATCACGAATTTTTCCCTGCATCTTGCCATTGGTAGCGTCCAGTTCAACACGCAAACCCGCAGCTTCTAACCGTTGCTTCACATTTTCCGCATATGCAAGGTGCTTGTCATTTGAGATCGGTACCAAACCAATCTGTACCGGGGCGAGCCACATAGGAAAGGCTCCCGCATAGTGCTCGATGAGCACGCCGAAGAAGCGTTCAACGGAACCGAACAGAGCGCGGTGCACCATCACCGGCTGATGCCGTTCCCCATCTTCGCCGACATATTCGAGCTCGAAACGTGCCGGAAGATTAAAGTCAAATTGCACGGTGCTCAGCTGCCATAAGCGTCCAAGCACATCGACAAGTTTTACGTCGATCTTTGGACCATAAAATGCCGCTTCGCCGGGGATCACAACATATGGGATGGCTTTTCGTCCGAGCGCACGCTGCAACGCCTCAATCGCGTTCTGCCAGGCTTCAGGCGACCCCGTGTAATCCTGGGGTTTGCTCGGGTCCCAGGTGGAAAGTTCGACCCGAAACTCGTTGAATCCAAACCTCCGCAGCACAGATTCAGCAAACTCGACGCACGCGACGATCTCGTCTTTGATCTGCTCGGGCGTGCAAAAGATGTGCGCGTCGTCCTGGGTAAAACCGCGAACGCGTAAAAGTCCGTGCATGGTTCCCGATCGCTCGTAGCGGTACACGTTCCCGAGTTCGGCATAGCGCTGCGGCAGGTCACGATAACTCTTCGGGGTCGCCTTGTAGATCAGAATGTGCCCGGGGCAGTTCATCGGCTTCAGCCGGTATTCTGCATCGTCGAGCTCCATGGGCGGGTACATATTTTCGCCATAAAAGCCCTCATGTCCGGAAATTTTCCAAAGCTCGCGGCGCATGATGTGCGGCGTGTACACGAGTTGGTAGCCGCGGCGCAGGCACTCGTCGCGCATCCAGTCTTCCATGGCTTTGCGGATCAGTCCGCCCTTGGGATGCCAAAAGATAAGACCCGCACCGGCAACCTCCTGAATGGAGAAAAGATCCAGCTGCTTGCCCAATAGGCGATGGTCGCGCGCCTTGATCTCTTCGAGGTGCTTGAAGTGCGCTTCCAGATCCTTGCCGTTAAAAAAAGCCGTACCGTAAATTCGCTGCAGCTGCTGGTTGTCCTCTTTGCCGAGCCAGTACGCACCCGCAATGGACATCACCTTGAAGGCTTTCACCCGCGCCGTGGAAGGGACATGCGGCCCGCGGCAGAAATCGGTAAAGCTGCCATTGCGGTACAGCGAGATGGCTTCGCCCGGCGCGGTAAACCGCTCAATGAAGTGCACTTTCATGAATTCGCCATGATTGCGGTATGCCTCGAGACCCTGTTCGCGCGGTTCATCGACACGCAGGAACGGGTCATCGCGCCGCACCACCTCAGCCATGCGCGCTTCGATCGCCAGGAGATCGGCCTCGGTAAACGGCACCTCGCGATAAACATCGTAGAAAAATCCTTGGTCGGTTGCCGGGCCGTGCCCGAGCTTGGTCTCCGGGAAAAGCTCCAAGATGGCTGTCGCCATCACATGCGCGGCGGAGTGCCGCACCACGCGCAGCGCGGCGGGGTCGTTCTCCTTGACAAGCTCCAGCGTGACGTTTTCGACCAGGGGCTCACGCAGGTCGACCAAACGCTCACCGGTCGGGGCGTGCCCGGCATACATGGCCTCTTCGGTCTGCGCTGCCTTGGCCTCCGCTTCCGCAGTTTCGGTGGGTGAGGGCGTAGATGCGGGTGTAGATGCGGGCCTGGATACACCGAATGGCTTGATGCGCGCGACAACCACGGCTGCGGCCAGGCGCGGTGAGATGCTGTTCGCGATGTCGAGCGGGGTGGTGCCCGGCGCAACCTCACGCACGGAACCATCAGGAAGTTGAACGCGGATAGGGTCAATCACCACTTCAGCATAGATGGTTAGCAAGCCTGTCGGCTATGCCAGTGAGCGGCAACACAAGGTTCCAGGATCGACTCAAGGTGGTTCTGCGCATTGACACCTGGGACGAATGTTCCACGTGGAACCATGGCAGATAACAGTGACCTCAAGCGTTACTTTCAAAGTGCTCGCCCCAAGCCCGCGTGGTACAAGAAATCATCCCGCCCTGAAGGATGTGCCATGCGGCGCTTTTTTTTGCTCACAAAGTTCGCTGTTCTGCTCGCTTCACCCGCAGCAATGGCGCAAGGGGTCGGCAGTTTTCCCGTGCCGTTGCCGGCAAATATACCCTTGCTGCCGGTTGCAGAGCAGGCGGCGATGGATCGCGATCTGTTGGAGATCACGATTCCGAAGTTGCGGGCACTTTATGCCAACCACACCTACACAGTGGAGCAAGTAACGCGTTGGCACCTTGGGCGCATTGCACGCTACAACGGGGTGTACCGCTCGCTGCAGACCGTGGACACCGAAGGCGCGTTAGCAACGGCGCGGCGGGAAGACAGCGAGGGCGCATCGCACCAAAAAACACATCCTGAACCGGATCAAAGGCCGGACCATGGACCATTGTGGGGTGTGCCGATCGTCATCAAGGCAAACACAGCGGTACAAGGCCTGCTCGATACGGATGGGTGGGCCGGGTTTGCGATGCCCGGGCACGAGTTCATCGCGCCCAAGGACGCCACCATTGTGGCCAGGCTGCGGCAAGCCGGTGCGGTGATTCTCGGAATCACGAACATGCCGGATTTCGCGGCGAGCGACACAAACCGCTCGACGGCATTTGGACGCACGGGCAATGCGTATGATGTGCGCTTTTCGCCCGGCGGGTCGTCGGGCGGAACGGTGACGGCCGTTACTTCGAATGAAGTCGTGCTGGGCAATGGGACTGACACGGGAAACAGCATCCGCATGCCGGCCGGAACAAGTTCGGTGGTCGGCCTGTTCCCGACACGCGGGCTGGTGTCCATAGCGGGCATCGCGCCCCTGGATTGGCTGCTGGATAACACGGGGCCGATAGCCCGGAACGTTACCGACGCGGCGATCGCCCTGGACGTTATGGCCGGAAGCAACCCAGAAGATCCTTTGGATTTCAAAACCGCCGGCGCAGCTGTGAAGGCACAGCCTGGACCGTACACCCAATATTTGAAAGCGGATGCTCTGAAAGGCAAGCGCTTTGGGGTACCCGCTTTTATTTTCACCACAAAGGAAACGCCCTTGCAGCCGGAAACGAAGATGATGCTAATGAAGGCGATCGCGGCGGTGCGGGCAGCCGGAGCAGAGGTGGTGCTCGACGAAGCGCTGCTGCCGGACAGCTTCCTCGTCGCTGAATCGAAGGTGAACACGGGACCCTACCGGCGCGAAGGAGCGGCTGAGTGGCTCGGCGCCTTTGGACCCGCGGCGTACCACGATGCCGCGGCCTATAAGGCGGCTACCGGTAAAACCTTGCCGGTGGTGTTTACCGGCGTAGGTGGGTCGCTGGACAACCTGGTGGAGGCGAGTGCCGAGGCGAGTGCCGAGCCGGCGACCTCGCCGCTGCACCCAGACGCGCCGGGGATTGGGCCGCAAACTGGAATAGAAACGGGGATGGTGCGTGACGGGCGATCCGGTGCCGCGCACGGTGCGGGGCGTTGGAAAGGTCTACCGTCGCAGGTGACACTCAAGGGCGATCCGGATGCTGAAAAGA
Source organism: uncultured Acidobacteriaceae bacterium (assembly GCA_964246645.1). GTDB lineage: Bacteria > Acidobacteriota > Terriglobia > Terriglobales > Acidobacteriaceae > Granulicella. The sequence continues at coordinate 14,126 of CAXTRN010000019.1, read as the reverse complement.
ACTACTTCGGTCCGCGCGAGGCCATGCTGACGCAATACACCGGGGCCCTGGCGCGATTCCATCTTGATGGGCTGTTATACCCGAGTGCGCAGATGCCGCCGCCGGATGAGACGATGCCGCAGGACGGCAAAATTTCCGGGGGCCCGCACTCGGAAACAGGCTGGGTCAACAAGATTGGGGTACCGGCGATCACGGTGCCGGCAGGGTTTTACCCCAATGGATTGCCGTTTGGGCTGGAGATCAGCGCACGGCCGTGGCGCGATGGCGATTTGCTCGGTTGGGCGTATGGTTTTGAGCAGGCAACAAGGGTGCGAAGGCCGCCGGTCTTGGTAGAGGGTGGGTTAACGACCATGGGACCGTACGTACAGTAGGAACTCAAACGGATCGCGTACTTGCGAAGTTGCAGAGGAGACTCTCGTGCCCGGGGCTGGGCTGACGCGCTGCGACTCGCTGAATTAGCGGCGACTTGCTGAACTATTTGGATTGATGGAGCGTGGGGCGCGAACGGGTCAGGGTTCGGTGGCGACGCATGAGGAGGACCAGCGCGCGTCTGAGATAAAACGCGAGCAAGGGCATGGTGATGGCCGCCACAAGGCCCCACACGATGAGCGCGTGCCACTCCCATTGCCAGATTTCGCGGACCAGCCGCCAGGGATGATGGCTCAGGTGCTCGATCTGCCGCCGGGTCATCGGCAGGCGGCGGGTATGAAAGACATGAACGCCCAACTCGATAAATGGGATGAACAAAAGCAGGTGAAGCGGCGCTACCGCCTGTGCACCGATCTGCGAGGCGATCTGACTCAGTCCAAAGGTCCAGGCGAACAGGACGACAAGCAGTGTGGTAAGCCCTACCGACGGGTTGATGCCGAGTACGATGCCCAGGGCGAGGCTCCACGCCAGGCGGCGCGGTGTGACGCCGCCGCGTAGTTGACGCAACAGCGGGTGCAGAACTTTGCAGCGTACAAACTCACGTATGGGCTCGGGAACAAGCACACGAGCATGGTATGTCATGCGGCAACTTTCCAGAATTCTGAGCGCCGGGCAGCACGGATACATGCTGCTCGCCCGGAAGCGGTTACGCCGTGCGGCCCCTTGCCTGAATTTCGAGAAAACACTGGATAAGGGAAAGAGCGGCGGGGGTGACGCCGGGAAGGCGACTGGCCTGGCCGAGCGTCGAAGGCCGAATACGGCTGAGTTTCTCGACCATCTCGCGAGAAAGGCCGGAGCAGCGGGCGTAATCGAACCATTCGGGAATGGAGCGGGCCTCATCGCGCTTGAGACGGGCAATGGATTTTTCCTGCTGGGCAAGGTAGCCGGCGAATTTGATCGTGGTTTCAACGGTTTTCATCTCGTTACGCACCCAGGCGGGAACAACGAGGGCAGGGTTGACGAGGACAGCATCCTGAGTGATCGGCGCAACACCCCGGGAAGAAACGAGACACAGCCGAGGGTTTGCGGCCTGGAGGGCGGTTAGCCAAGGCGTGAACGTGGGACTGGCAGCCATGTGGGGAAGCAGGATAGGGAGCAGATATTCGAGCGCGACGGGGGGACGCTTTAGAAGCTGGGCGAGATTGTCGCCGCGAATGGGGGCAGGCAGGTCAGCATGGGCAGAAGAGGAGGCAGTTGCGATGGGCGGGACCAGGCTTGCGGAAGCTACATTTTTTGCGGCTGAACTCACAGGAGTTGAAAGAGTATTCAGGGCTTGGGCGTCGGCTTCGGTGAGTCTGGTTTGCTCGATGAGGGTTTTCAGCGCGAGGGCGCGGGCTTGCTTTCGCTCGAAGGCAGCCCAGGCATTGTCGTCGATGAGACCGAGGCGCCGCCCATGGGGGGTCAGCCGGGTGTCGGCGTTGTCGATGCGCAGGTGGAGTCGAAACTCGGCGCGCGAGGTAAACATGCGGTACGGCTCATCGGTCCCCTTGCTAATGAGGTCGTCGATGAGAATGCCGGTATAAGCTTCGGTGCGGTCCAGCGTGAACTGAGGGAGGGAGTCAGAAATGCGTGGCTTGGGTGCGTTGTTCAATGCACTGCTGGATGCGTTGCCGGAGATGTTGTCGGAAGCGTAGAGCGCGGCGTTGATGCCGGCCATCAGCCCCTGGCAGGCGGCTTCTTCGTAGCCGGAGGTGCCGTTGATCTGCCCGGCGAGGAAAAGGCCCTCGTACGCCTTGACTTTGAGGGTACGGTCGAGTTCCGTAGGGTCGATGGCGTCGTACTCGATGGCATAGCCGGGGCGCAGCATTTCGGCGTTTTCGAGGCCTGGGATGGAGTGGACCAGGGCGGTCTGAACGTCCATGGGCAGTGAGGTGGACATGCCGTTGATGTAGACCTCATGCGTGTGAAGACCTTCGGGTTCAAGGAAGAACTGGTGCTGAGATTTGTCGGGAAAACGAACGATCTTGTCCTCGATGGAAGGGCAGTAACGGGGACCAATGCCTTCGATCTGGCCGGTGTACATCGGTGAGCGGTGAACGTTGTCGCGGATCAGGGCGAGGGTTTCTGGAGTGGTATAGGCGATGTGGCACGAGATTTGGGAAAGGGGTGGGGTCCAGGTGGCCACAGACGGCAGCTCCGGTCGCGAGGACGGAGCCAGGGTGTCCTGCGTGGGTTGAGCTGACAGGTCTTCAGTGAGAGCCCGGAGGCTGCGAAAGCTGAACGGGGTGGGGTCTAGATCGCCGGGCTGCTCTTCGAAACGGGTCCAATCGATGGTGCGGCCGTCGAGGCGGGGCGGGGTGCCGGTTTTTAAGCGCGTACCGCGCAGGCCCAGCTTTTTCAGCGATTCGCCCAGGAGAACACTGGCGGGCTCGCCGGAGCGTCCGGCGGTGTATTGCTGTTCGCCGCAGTGAATAAGGCCGTTGAGGAAGGTGCCCGTGGTGATGACCGTGGCCCGACCGTAAATCTTGCGGCCATCGCGGAGTTTCAGGCCGTAGATGCGTGGTTGACCCTGAACGTGGGCGAAGGCGACCGCAGGTTTCTCTACTGCGGAGCTTCGCTCCTCGGGTCGAGATGACAGATGTTGAGGAAAGTCGTGGGTTTCTTCCAGCACGACGTCCACGACTTCGGCTTGCTTGATGAAGAGATTCGGGATGGATTCAAGCTTTTCGCGCATGCGAACGCGGTAAAGAGCTTTGTCACACTGGGCGCGGGGGCTCCAAACGGCAGGGCCGCGGGAGGTGTTGAGCAGGCGGAACTGGATGCCGCAGCTATCGGCGATTTCGCCCATCAGGCCGCCAAGCGCGTCAATCTCGCGGACGAGGTGGCCTTTGGCGACGCCGCCGATGGCCGGGTTGCAACTCATCTGGGCGATGAGGTCGAGATTGAGCGTAAACAGGGCGGTGCGCAAGCCCATGCGCGCCGCGGCGGCAGCAGCCTCACAGCCGGCATGGCCTGCGCCGACAACCAAAACATCGAAATGTTCGGAAAACATCATCCTCTTCAGTCTACGAGGATTGCGCGCCTGCCGTCCTATGGCACCCCGGGAGCGCGGTGCCACGAAAAATCTGGCAATCGTCGGTAAATCTGGTGAATCTAGGATGAGTCTGGATGAGGCTATTTCTTCATTTTCAGATGTCGCGCGGAGCTTGCACGAGATAATAGCCGCATGGTTCGACCCTGTTTTCTTGTTATCGATCGCGAGCATGCGAACAGCATTTCGACGCGCAAATTGGTGATCGAAACGGCGAAGCTGAATGTGATCACGGCCTACAGCAGCGCGGAAGCTCTGGAAACACTGGCACGATACCCGGCGGTAGACGGCATTGTGCTGGATGCGGGCATGCCCGATGTACCCTGTGCGGATTTGATCCAGGCTTTGAAAAAGATGCAGCCCACAACGCCGTTGGTGCTGATCGCGACACCGTTACGGCCGTTCTGCGAGGGCGCCGACCACGTGTTGGAGTCCTTCGATCCGGCAAAGCTGCTCGCGCTGTTGGTGGGCCTGGTGCCGCGATCGACGCAGCTACAGGACCATGAGCATGCCTTGGAGCTTCAAGAGCAGGAACGTCGGTAAGCTGCGGCTTGATCGCTGAGGCGAAACTCGGGCAGCTCCGGGCAGATCCCAGGCAGGTTCCAGGCGGAACGAGCTCCGGCGTGGCGTTAGCATGAGGCTATGGTTGTGCTGAATGCTGCCGAAGCGCGGGTGCTGGGCTCGCTGATGGAAAAGGAAGAAACCACGCCGGAATATTATCCGCTGTCACTGAATGCGCTGGTGAATGCCTCGAATCAGAAGAGCAGCCGGGAGCCGGTGCTGACGTTGAGCGAGGCTGAAGTGCGTGGAGCGCTGTTCGCGCTTGAAGAAATGCATCTGGTACGGGTGCTGGCAGACGCGCGCGTACCGAAGTTTGAACACCGGGTGCGCGATGGGTTGGGCGAGCCGAGTTTGCGCCGCGATGAGGTAGCGGTGCTGTGCCTGCTGCTGCTGCGCGGGCCGCAAACGGCGGCGGAACTGCGGGCACGCGCCGACCGGCTCTACGCCTTTGACGATCAGGCGGCCGTGCTGGCGACCCTGGAGCGGCTGGGCGGCCGGGCAGAGCCGTTAACGCGCGCCATGGAGCGTCAGCCGGGAGCGCGTGAGGTCCGGTGGCGGCAGTTGCTGACAGGCGCGGGAGAGCTATCAGCTTCATCCGAGCAGCAAAGGGAAGGCCGACCGGAAAAAAGCATCGTCGCGTCGCCGGCGGATGGGTTGGAGCAAAGGCTGTCGGCGCTCGAAGGGCGCGTCCAGTTGCTGGCAGAGCGGCTTGGGTATCTGGAAGAGCGGCTCGGGGCGGGGCACGAGGCTTCGTAAGAGGCGTGGGCGCTACTGAATCCCTCTTTGCTTCCATCGTCGAAGCAAAGTAGCAAATCCTGCTGGTGCGCCATAGTCTCGGACCGGAAACCGGGGAAACGGCAAAAGCGCTGCTTCGAGGGCATCGGCTTTTTGATACCGCTACAGGCAGGCCGGCACAGCTCCTATAGGCTTGAACGGTGACGAATCAGGATTTAAAACGCCTTTCAAGCAGGGACGAGCTGCGCTCCACGCTGCAGACACTTTTTCCGCAACGGCTGCCGGACGATACCGCGGTGAGCCCGACACGCGGTGGCCGGGTTGCGGCGGAGGCGACACTGGCCAAGGTGCTGCCGGAAAGCTACGAACAGAGCCGCAATTTTCTGGACGGCGCGGTGACCCGGCTTTCGGCGTATCTGCGCCATGGCGTGCTGACGCTGGCGGAGGTGCGCGATGACGTCCTGGGCCGGGTTGCGGTCCCGGAGCACGCCCGCAAACTCATCAATGAATTCGCATGGCGGGATTACTGGCAGCGCCTTTACCTGCAGATCGGTGAAGGCATTTGGGAAGACCGCGAGCCCTACAAAACCGGTTACCCCGCTTCGGCCTATGCGACGGAGCTGCCCGGCGACATCCCCGAAGGCGCCACCACGCTGAAGTGCATGGACAGCTTCAGGGAGCAATTGATCGAGACGGGCTACCTGCACAACCACGCCCGCATGTGGTTTGCCGCATACATCGTGCATTGGCGCCGGGTGCGCTGGCAGGCCGGGGCACGCTGGTTTTTGCAGCACCTCATCGACGGCGACCCTGCCAGCAATAACCTTTCCTGGCAGTGGGTGGCTTCCACTTTTGCGAGCAAACCATACATTTTCAACCGGGAAAACCTGGAACGCTACACCGCAAGCGCATATTGCCGCGTTTGCCCCCATGCGGAAGCGCGCACCTGTCCATTTGACCGCGACTACGAGTCGTTGGAACAGACGCTCTTTCCCCAGCTGCACGCGGCGGTGGACGCTTCCGCGATGCCGGCGCCACCGCGGCCGTTCACTCCGGCGGCCATCGCTGAAAAACCTTCAGCCCTACCTTCCGGCAAACCTCTGCTTTGGGTGCATACCGACAGCTTGAATCCAGACTCACCGATGCTGCGCGCGCATTCAGGTAGCCCCGCCGTTTTCATCTGGGATATGGAGTGGATCACGAAGAGCAGCATCAGCCTGAAGCGGCTCATGTTTCTCGCGGAGTGCCTCCAGGACATGCCGGACGGCATCGATCTACGTGCGGGCGATCCGGCAACGGAGCTGCTTGCCGCCGCCACGGCAAGCGGCGCGAACTACATCCTCGCCCAGCGCACACCCGATCCTCGCCTGCGCGCCGCGGCGCTCGTTGCCGGGCGTTCCATGCCGGTGGTCTGGTACGATCCGCCCCCATTTGTTGAGGAAACACGCGCTTTCGACTTGAAACGGTTTTCCCGCTATTGGAAGCGCGCGCAAAGCTCTGCCATGCAGTTCACGCCGCCCAACGTCGCTTGAACCAGGGAACCAGCCGCTCAAAGAACAGGCTGACGAGGCGTTGTCCTTAAGCGATGCGCTGTTCGTTCAAGGATGCTTTAACGCGTTGAACCATTCGGCATACGGAGTGTTCTTTGCCATATGGCGGTTCCAATCGGGGGTGCCGTCGGTCCACCAGGGTTCGCCGCGTTCGCCGAGCGCAATTTTGGCCGCATCGACCTGCTGCCGCGCCGCCTCGCGGGCGACGCGATCGCCGGCACGCATGGCCAGTGCCTTGGCCCGGCGGGCTTTCATGAGCGCCGCGGTCCAGCGCTGTTTCTCCTCGGCAGACAGTGCCGGGTCGGAGCAGCGCCAAAGGCGCCCCCGGACGGCGAAGTAGCGGCCGTCCGGGGTTGTGGGATACAGGTCCATAGGGTGTACGAAGCCTTGGACACGTTTGAGAACTGCCCTAGTGGGCTTCGGGTTTGCCGTTGTCCGGGGCGGGCGCGACGGCGTTGGGATAGAGCCTGGGCAGGGGCGCGGATTCCATGCGGTCGAGCTCGGGATGCGGAAAAGCCTTGCGGGGCATCATGGCTTCGCGCTGCGAGGTGTTCCACAGGAAGATGGCCTCAAGGATCGCACCCTGTTCCAGGTCGAAGGGATGGAGGCGGTCGACTGTGTCCATGTCAGAGTGGTGGGTGCGGGTTTCATAATCCATGGGGTCCTGGATGAATTGAAAGCCGGGCAGGCCGACAGCGTCGTAGCTGAGGTGGTCGGTGCCGCCGGTGTTGCGATAAGAAACCGTGCTGACGCCAAGATCGGCGAGGGGCGCCATCCATTGCCGGAAAATGGGACCGACAGCAAAGTTTTCCTGCGTATAAATGCCACGCACCCGGCCGGTACCGTTATCCAGGTTGTAGTACGCGTCCAGTGTTTCCCATTCTTTGGTGGTGGTCAGCGCGCCATGGTGCGCGAGATAGCCGGGCGTGCCGGCCGGGTCCGGCGGATTGGGCGCGCCAAAGGTGCCGAAGTGCTGCCGCACATAGCCTTGCGAGCCGAAAAGCCCCTCTTCTTCGCCACTCCACAGCGCGATGCGGATCGTCCGGCGGGGTGCCACGCCCAGTGCCTTCAGAATGCGAACGGCTTCCATGGCCATAACGGAACCGGCACCGTTATCGGTGGCCCCGGTGCCGGAGATCCAGCTGTCGAGGTGGCCGCCTACCATGACGACCTGGCTTTTCAGCTGGGGATCGGTGCCGGGGATCTCGGCGACCGTGTTGAAGCTGTGCTGGTGGTCGCCGGTAAATCTGGTGTCGATATTGACTTCGACCTGCACAGGCACATGCGCCGAAACCATGCGGGCAAGCCGGTTATAGTGCTCGATCATCACGACGGCGTTGGGAATGGTGACCCGGCGGGCGGGGTCTTGCGCGGGAGTGGACAGGTTGGCGCCGTTGTCGTCGAAGATGATGCCGGTGCCGCCGCCGTTGCTGCTGTCGCGGCTGGGCGTGAGAATGGCGGCAACGCCCTCGTCGGCCATCATCTTGAGCGCCTGCTGGCGAAGCAGGGAGAGGCGACGGCGCTCGGCGAGGAGTTGCTCGCGCGTTTGGGTAGGAGCACCGGCGCGGCGTTGGCCGGGAACCTCATAGCTTTCCATGTCCTTCAGTTCGGCGTCGGTATAGCGATGAAAGAGCGGCTCGGTGATATCGGGCGTGGGACGCATGGCGCCGAGCAGCACGATTTTGCCGGCGAGCGTGCCTTTGAGCCTGTCGAGTTCGGCGGCGTCGCTGAGCGGTACGTAAACAACCGCGCCGGTGACGGGGCCTTTGGTGGCGGGCGACCAGGGGGCGGCCTGCAACCAGAGCGGTTCAGGATCGGGCGAAACCATGCGCGCCCAGGTGTTGATCTGCTGCCAGCCCATGCCGAACTCGCCCCAATCCTCGAGGTGGGCGTTGGAAAGGCCGATGGCGGTGAGGGTATCGCGCGTCCAGGCATTGGCAAGGGTCATGTTGGGCGAACCGGTAAGCCGCGGTCCGATGCCGTCATTCAGCGCTTCGGCAAACTGCATCACCTTGCCATGCTGCAAGCCCTCACTGCGGATGCGGGCGTACATGGCAAGGTCGAGGGTTTCGGTGGCGGGCTGTGGGGCGTCGTAGCTCCGGGTGACTTTTGTATTGGAACCGTCGCCGGCCTTCCTTCTATCGGCGGCGCGTGCGGCGTGGGGGAGCGTGGCGGTAAGCAGCGCGGCGATACACAGCGGGACAACAAGCAGCGGGGCGGAGGCAAAGACGGTACGGCGCTGAAATGCTGGAGTATCACGAACAGCAAGGAACGCAGGGGGCATCGGGCAGGCTCCTGGAACAAGGTGGGTACGCCCAGTATGACAGCCACGCGGGTCGGGCTGTTATGCCTCACCCGGGCTGCTTTCCAGCCCGGAGCCGTGTTTTCCGTAGCTCGACGGCGTATTCCCCGCAGCTAGTGCCCGCGGGCTTTACGCACAATGCGACGGATGTATTGGAAGCCCAGGAAGCTAAGGGCCAGAGCGCCGATGAAGAGGCCGACCGGCAGGCCGACTCGCTTGTACGCAATAGCAAAGTCGGGCATGTGATGGCCAGTCGCCGAGTAAAAGAGCAGAACGACGATGGCAGCAAAGGTCGCGAGAAAAAAGGCGGCCATGCCGGTGGCGAGGCCCATGAGCAATGACTGGAACCAGCCCAGATCGCCCAACGGCAACCCAAACAAAGATCCTTCCCGACGTGCCCGTTCGACATGGTTGAGTGTGGCCATACACCATTTAGAATAACCGGATGGGCGACGGGGCGATGGCAGGATGGAATGCAGGGGCAGGTCTTGTGCGTGCCTCGCAGGTAGCACGCGAAGCGGAGGTGCGCCGGTCGCCAAATGGCGTGCGCTTTGCCACGTTTGGCGAAACGGGCGTGCCGGCGCCGGACCTCGACCGGATGCTCGAAGCCGTGCCGGCGGGCATCGCAGGCGCCTTGAAGACCAACACCTACTATTTCGTGCCGCTGGCATTGCGCGAGCCGGAAGGCGACACCGCACCGGCACGGCCGCCGAAGCAGGAATCGGACCAGGCGATGGTGGCCCCGGCCTGGACGGAAGACCTGGGCGAAGCGGCTATCTGCCATCGCAATGTGGAGCTGGATCGCGAGCTGGGCGTTGGGCATCGGGGTGTGTTTATCTCCACGCGGCTGATGGGCGACCGGTTTGCGTTAAGCTTTGAATTTTTCATCAACGTCGCGCACGCGTTTACAGATGAGGCAGGGGTGCCGCCCGCATTCGAAGAGTTAGCCTGGCGGCAGGCGCAAAGTCAGGTTCGCGGGGAAACCAGCCTGGATGCATGGGAATCGCGGCATCTGGCGCTGGGCCAGCCGATCGTTGCCGAAGCGCCGATTCCTGTGAGCGGGGGCTCGCGGCGGGGCCGGGGACCGCTGACGTTGCTGACCAACCGTTCTTTCGGCGCGGGGGCGGCACTTTCCAGTCTGAACGCCGCGGCGGCACCGGCTGTTGCCGATGAGAAAGAGCGGGAAGCGTTTCTCGAAAGCGCCTTTGCCGATGCGCTGGCGATCTACCTGCTGTCGCTGGCGCTGGATGTGGACTACAGCGAACTGCGTGAGCGGGATTATCCGCTGCTGGCCCCGGGCGCTTTGGCGGAACGGCTGCGATTGGTGGCAGGGCTGTATCCGCCCAACGCAGGGTACGACTTTGCTGTGCGCTATCGCCGCCGCGCTTAGCTTTCCGTTCAGATTTCAGCGTTCAAGGCCGCACATCGTAAGAATTTTACGGTATGGGCGGAAGCTTTTCGCTAGCGTACGGCAGCCATCGCCGCGCGGAACAGCCGCTCAAAATCCGTGGCAGCTTCCGGGTTTTTGGCCGCGCTTTCCACGGCTTTTTGCGCCATGGACCGCGGATATCCCAGGTTCATGAGCGCGCTGAGCACATCATCAGCGACGGCCCCCAGCGAAGGCCTGGCCGGCTCAGTGGGCGACGCCTGGCCCAGCATGTCGTCGAGCTTGTCCTTGAGCTCCAGCACAACCCGTTCAGCTGTTTTCTTCCCGATGCCGGGAATTTTAGTGAGCGTGGCGTGATCCCCGCCCCGGATGGCCCCAACCAGCCGCTCCGCTGAAATCCCACTCAACACCGTGATCGCCAGCTTGGGACCGATTCCCGAGATCGTCAGCAGCTTTTCGAATAGCCGCTTTTCGGCGATTTCTTTAAAGCCAAAAAGCTGCAAAGCGTCCTCGCGCACATGGGTATGCACGTGCAGGGAGGCCGCGGCGCCGGGCTCGCCGAGCTCGGTGTACGTGGCAACGGAAATGGCGAGCTCGTAGCCGACCCCGCCACAGTCCAGGATGACAGCAGCCGGGGTTTTGGCGAAGATTTGTCCGCGGAGATGCGCGATCACAGGGGTGATTGTAGAGGAGAAAGGCGAGAGCCCGACCGCTTCCGGGCGTAGCTGGCGACGAACGCGGGTTTACGCCGCAGTTTAAGGGACGAGGACAATCTTGCCGGTGCCGCCTTTTTCTGCCAAAGTCTGGGCGGCGGCGGCCTGGGCGAGCGGCATGACCTCCGCAACCGGCAGCTTTAACCGGCCCGCGCCCAGCGCCTCGCCGTAATGCACGACCGTGGCGGGATCAGGATGCGCGGTGATGGCTTTGATGTGGACCAACGGGTGCAGAAGCGCGTCTGCCGGCGGCCCCAGCACGCTACCGTACCGGCCGCCCGGCTTGATTTTCGCAAGCAGCCTGGGCGCGAGCTTGCCGCCCACTGTGTCGGCTACGCCGTCAAGCAGGCCGACGCGCTGGAGGTCGGCCTCGTCCTCGAGATCGATGGCCGCAACGGCACCGAGGGCGATTGCTTCGGCCATCTGCTTTTTGCGGACCCCGGCAATGACCTTGGCCCCAATGTCCAGTGCCGCCAACAGGGCGCAACGGCCGACGCTGCCGGTCGCCCCGGTGAGCAGGATGGTTTGCCCGGCCTGCACCTCGGTTGCGGTCCGGATGAGCTGGTCGCCGGTGAGTGCCACGAGCGGGACGGCGGCGGCATCGGTCATGCCGAGGCCTTCCGGAATGCGCGCGAGGTCGGCAGCCGGCACCACGCACAGCTCGGCATAGGTGTGCACCGCCAGCGCAAACACCTTATCGCCCACGGCGAAGCCACTCACGCCGGGACCGAGCGATTCGACCATGCCGGCCAGATCGCGCCCCAAAACCCCGGGAAATTGCACGGGAAATCTTTCTTTCGCAGTTCCGGAGCGCATCTTCCAGTCAATCGGATTGACGCTCACGGCCAACACGCGCACCCGCACCTCGCCGGGACCGGGTTGGGGGTCTGGAAAGTCCTCGTACCGCAGCTTGGATGCGTCGCCGTACTCATGCAACACCGATGCTTTCATCGCCCTGCTCCTTCAGAAAATTCTGATGCGGTCCACTTGGAGCGGGAAGCCTGTTTATGCGTTGCCCGGGTAACACAGAGGTGGCATTGCCGGGCTGGCTCCCCTTGCCGGAGGGTAACAGAAGGCGAAAGGTCGGCCATGCAGCAGCTACGATGCGTCGAGAAAAGCAGGCCCGGATGCCGTTCGACCGGTTTCGCGGGCGCGGCGGAAGTCGTACCTGACGTCGTAACCGACGTAGTAGCGGAAGCGGCTGAACTGCAAATGTGTCTCGATTTCAGCGTGCCTTTCGCGCAGGAATCTCTTGCGGGCCGCCCGTTGCACTCCGCGGAGGAGGAGTCTTCATCTGGTTCCCAAGCCCTGCCTACGGTGCTGGAACAGCCGCCGGCGTTGGGCCGGAAGCCTATGGCGAGCACAAAATTCGCGTGATGCCGGATGATCGCCGGACGTTAACGGACTTCGCATGGCGGGTGCAACGCCTGTGTTTGCGTGTCCGTAGCTTCGCGCGGCTGAAAGTGATGTGAACTTCCTTGGTGGTGTGAAGCTCGTTGGTTAGGCAAACTTTGCCTTTCGTTTACCTGCCCGAAAAATTTCTGTGCCGGTTCTTACCCTTTCGTGCTACGTTGGACGCATTCCCAGTACCACCTTTTGGTAATGCCCTAAGTAACACATAGAGCCCAGGAGTTTTTCATGGCCCGCCGCCTTTCTCCCTTCATGCGTTCTGCGCTTGCCCTGGCTGCCGGGCTGGTGGCTAACGTCTCCTTTGCCCAAACCCCTAAACAGAATCTCCTTTCAGGAACCATCAACGAGGCGCACACGGTCAAAATGACCGGTAATGTGCGGCCGGAGGTGACAGCGGAGAACGATCGCGGTCCTCGTCTCGATTCCGCTCCCTTAACAGGGCTGCAAATGGTGCTGCACCGCTCGGAGGAGAGTCAGGCTGCCTTTGAAAGTTATCTTGCCGACCTGCACAACCCACAATCGCCGAGCTTTCACAAGTGGCTCACCAATGGGGAGATCGGCGCCAAATTCGGACCTTCCGCAAGCGATCTCACACAGATCCGCCAATGGCTCACCGACAAGGGCTTTACGGTCCATTCCGTTTCGCCCGATGGCCTTGTCATGGAGTTCGACGGCAATGTCGGCCTGGTGCACAAGACCTTTCATACGGCTATTCACGATTTTGCGGTAAACGGCAAAGCGCATTTCGCCAACGTCAGCGATCCGGAGATCCCGGCGCAGTTGGCTCCCGTGGTTTCGGGCATTGCTTCGCTCCATGACTTCATGCCGCACGCGCTTTCGCATCCGCGCACACAATCGGCGCTGCCGGGCATGCGCAAAGGCGATGGCGGAGAAGGCTATAACTATCTTTCCGCGGCCGATCTGGCAACAATCTACAACTTCAATCCGCTGCTCGCTTCCGGCATTACCGGGAAAGGCCAAACGGTCGTGCTGATTGAGGACACAGATCAGTACAGCCTGGGCGATTGGCAGGTGTTTCGGAAGGTTTTCGGGCTGACCCGGGCGTACCCATACGGCACGCTGACACAATCGCATCCCGCGGGCTCGAACACCTGCACCGCGCCGGGCGCTAACGGTGACGACGGCGAAGCGGCCATCGATGTGGAGTGGGCCACCGCGGCCGCGCCCAACGCCGCGATCGTCAATGCGGCCTGTGCGGACACCACCCAGTTTGGCGGCTTTTTAGCGCTGAGCAACCTGCTCCAAAGCCCGAATCCGCCAAAGATCGTCAGCATCAGCTATGGCGAAACCGAAACGGCGCTGGGTGCGACGGAAAACCGGTACATCGAAAACCTGTACGCGACGGCGGCGGCGGAAGGCGTTTCCATCTTTGTGTCTTCGGGCGATGAGGGTGCCGCAAGCGCCGATAGCAATCGCAGCGTGGCAACCCACGGCGTCCAGGTGAGCGGCTTTACCTCTACCCCGTACAACATTTCCGTCGGCGGCACCGATTTCGGTGACGTCGCGCTGAAAAGCCAAGAAAAATACTTCAGCGACACCAACCTGCCCAACTTTCGGACGGCGCTTTCCTACATCCCCGAGATTCCATGGGACGATTCCTGTGCCGGCGAGCTGCTGACCGACTACTACGGCTATCCCCGCACAGGCGCGGGCAGCATCTGCAATGCAACCGCTTCGCTGCACACCACCGCCAGCGGCAGCGGTGGGCCGAGCGGATGCGCGACCGGCGCCACCGCGACCCGCGATGTGGTGAGCGGCACCTGTAAAGGCTATGCGAAACCCTCGTGGCAACAGATGGTCGGCGTGCCCAGTGACGGTGTTCGCGATGTTCCTGACGTTTCGCTGATGGCCTCCAACGGCTTTTGGGGCGAATACTATGCGACCTGCATCTCGGACCCTGCCGGCAGCTTTACCCCCTGCACCGGCGATCCGTCCACATGGGCGGGCTTCGGCGGCACATCGGTTGCGAGCCCCATCGGGGCGGGCA
>CAXTRN010000018.1:0-27773 GCA_964246645.1 uncultured Acidobacteriaceae bacterium | reverse complement strand
GCCATCGGCACCGCCGAGGTCATGGCAGCCCCGGCGGGTCGCTCGCGCTCTTTGGGCTCCACGCCGCAGTCGCAGGTGGTTTCCGGCTTCGGCGGCGAGCTCGCGGTCGCCCCGGCCGACGCTGCGGATCGTGTCGCTGCTCGCACGCCAGATCATGTTCCAGACCGGACCGAGTCCCGTCCGGGCGGCACCCGGCGGCGGAATCACCCCCTCGCTGCCGCCGCTATCACTGAAGCGGCACCGCCGGTATCGCTCGAAGAGCGTGATGCCATCACCGAAGCCGCCGTCAGCCCTGCCGTGATCCCCGATCTGTACGACCGCAACGGGCGCCTCGTGATGCCGGCCCCGCTCAAAGGATCACGCGAAGTGTTGCTGCACCAGAACACCATGGCCAACAACGACGGGCTGGAGCGCGTGCAGGACGATGCAGACCTTGACCGCCTGCGCGCCGCTCGCCTGCTTGTCAACTTCCCGGTGAGCCCAACCCTTCACATCAACGAAGACCTGCCTTACAACCGGCGCTGCGCCCGGCCCTGGACCGTGCTTTTCGCCACCGACATGGCCCGCGATTTTTCGGCCCGCTTCCATGAACCCCTGTACCTCACCTCGGCGGTGCGTACCGCAAGCTACCAGGCACGGCTTCAGCGCGTAAACGGCAACGCCGCGGCTACCGACGGTGATCTTGCCTCACCGCACCTCACCGGCCAGGCCATCGACTTTGCCAAGCGCGGTATGAGTTCTTCCCAACTTGCCTGGATGCGCGGATACCTTTTGCCGCTCATGCAGGCCGGCAAAATTGATGTCGAAGAAGAGTTCCACCAGGCCTGCTTTCACATCAGCGTGTACCGCCAATATGCCGGTCCTCGGCGCATGGTGCATGAGGTGGCTCAGTTAAGCGGCAATGCCGCGCGCACCGCAATCCCTACCACCGACGCCACTGAGGCTACTGAGTCTCCAGACATTCCCTGACGCGGCACTGGCGCAACAGTCCACGGCGTAAATGGTGAAACATCGCGGAGAAAGCGCACTCGCCGCGTCAACCCCGATTTGCCTTTGCCTTGTTGCCGCCCGCTTTGCGTAATTTCGAGCCTGCGGCTTCGCGCCCATCTTCTTTGCGCTCGCCGGCAGTTTGGTTGGGTTTGGGTTTGCAGCTGCCCTTGGTGCCGGCTTCCTTCCCCGGCACACGCTCAAAACCCGGCCAGCACGCCGGCCCGGAGCCTGTGGATCGCTTCTGCTTCAGCAGCGATTCCTTCTTTTGCTGCGCCTGCTTGGGCGCCATCTTTTTGCGTGCCGTCTTGCCGTCAGAGGTCTTTTTCTGCTCGTACTGGGTGACATTGGTGCGTTTCACCCCGGTTTTTTTCGCGGTCGCTGAGGAAGTCTTCACAGACTTTTTCACGCTGCTGCTACTGCCCTTTGCCGCCGTTTTTTTCGCCGCGCCCTTACGCGCCGCTGTTTTTGTGGCCACTGCGGTCTTCGCTGGGGCTTTGCTTGCGGTCTTCTTGGCCGCCGTCTTTTTGCCAGCGGCTTTTTTCGCAACGGCTTTCGTGCCGGCGGTCTTTTTCGTCGATGTTTTCTTTGCAGTAGCCATGCCTGCTTAGAGGCCATTGCACACGAACAGGTGCACTCGGAACGCGAAAAAATCTAATTTCTTTGTGGAAATGCGGCGGAACACGCCGTCTGCGGACCTTTAAACCCGATTCAACCCTGTCGGACGTAGAAGATCATCGCCACCGCAGCCGAATAGGACCCTTTGCCGTGGATGGATCCACGGCATGCCCACCCTGCGTGATGATGATGCGGTTTTGCGCGACCAGCCGCCGCGCCGCAGCCCGCGCCGGCTCCATGAGCGGTTCCCACGCGGCCCGCTCCTCGGTGCCGGCCACCGCACGCGCGGCTTCGCTCGGGCAAATCGTCTTCCCGGCGCCGCGATTGCCGAGCAGTTCGAGGATCTTCGCTTCCAGTTGTGCATCCACCACGCCCACCCCACGTTTGCGGCAGCCATCCGAGCAGAACTTTACCGATTCCCAGTTCCGCGCCCAGCTCTTCCGCCAGGTCATCGTGCGCCCACACACGGCGCAGGTCTTTGCGGCGTGATCGCTGGCGGCGTGATCGCTGGCGGCGGGATCAGTGGCGGTGCTGACCCCGTGCCCGGTTTCGCGCTTCGGTTTTCGGTCCGGCATCGAGGCCCTCCTCTGCTTCTATACTGCATCTGCCGCCATGTCTGTCGAAACCTCCTCTGCCACAGCCGTTACGCCCACCGCCTTCGCCGAGGTCGACACCCAGCTTGACCTCATCACCAAGGGCGCCGCCGAGATCATCCCCGCCGCAGGCAGCGACGCCCCCGACGCCTTGCGCGCGCGGCTGGAGGCGTCACGCCGCACCGGCATTCCGCTGCGCATCAAGGCAGGTTTTGACCCCACCGCACCCGATCTGCATCTGGGGCACACAGTGCTGATGCGCAAGCTCAAGCATTTCCAGGACCTCGGGCACCAGGTGGTCTTTCTTGTGGGCGATTCCACGGCCCTGATCGGCGATCCGACCGGCAAGAACGTTACCCGCAAGCCGCTTTCTCGCGAAGAAATTTCCGTGAATGCCCGCACGTATCAGGATCAGGTGTTTAAGATTCTCGATCGGGAAAGAACCGAGGTCCGCTTTAATTCCGAGTGGCTCGACCGCCTCGGCTATGCCGATCTGGTGAAGCTGCTGGCACAGTTCACCGTTTCGCAGATGCTGGAGCGTGAGGACTTCACCAAGCGCTTCAACAATGAACAGCCCATCGCATTGCATGAGCTGATGTACCCCATCGCCCAGGGCTATGACTCCGTCGCACTCCGATGTGATGTGGAACTCGGCGGCACGGACCAGAAGTTCAACCTCATGCGGGGCCGCGATCTGCAAAAACATTTTGAGCAGAAGCCGCAGATCGTCCTCATGACACCGATCCTGGAGGGACTGGACGGCGTACAGAAGATGTCCAAGTCGCTCGGCAACGCGATCGGCATCAACGAGCCCGCGTCCGCGATGTACGGCAAGCTGATGTCGATCAGCGACGATCTGATGTGGCGCTACTGGATCTTCCTCACCGATCTGCCGCAGCGCGAGATCGATGGCATGCAGGACCAGGTCGCCGCCGGCACGCTGCATCCCATGCAGGCCAAAAAGAACCTCGCGCACACCGTCACCGCAGGCTTCCACTCCCAGGCCGAAGCTGATGCCGCCGCGGAAGGATGGGCGACACAATTTCAACAAAAAGGCGTCGCGGAGGACGTGCCTGAAGTCACGTTAAGTTTGCGCGGCACGCGAGCAAACCTCACAGGGGAAGGGCAAACGCCTTTGCCTGCTGATCAACAGCCAATCCATATGCCCAGTCTGCTGGTGTTAGCCGGCTTAGCCGTTTCCAAAGGCGAGGCGCAACGCAAACTGAAAGAAAACGCGATAAGCATCAACGGTGAAAAGTCATCCGCGGTGGTATTGTCTCAGGAAGCTCTTGGCCTTTCCCCTACGGTGCGCCTCGGCAAAAAAGCTGTCCGTCTCCGCTGGACAGAGTAGGCAAAAAGGACTCAACGCCGACACCGAACGGCCCGATGCTTACGCCGGCACCGGCACTTCGAACGCATTCAGCAGCAGCGCAGTTGTCGTATACAGCCCCGCCAGATGCAGCATGTCCACCAACCCCTTGTGCCCGAAAGCCGCCTTCGCCTGGGCGAACAGCTCCGGCGAGACCTGGTGATCCACCACCGTCGCCCGCACAAACCGGTGCGCTAGAAGCTCTTCTGGCCGCAAGGAGGGCGGCTGCCCGCCAGTCGCCAGCGCGTCGATGTCGGCTGCTGCGAGACCCGCTTTCTCCCCCACGGCGCGATGCGCATAAAGCTCATACTGCGAAGCGAACGCCGCGCCCACGGTCAGGATCACCACCTCACGTACCCGCGCGTCGAGCGAGGTGGCCTCGCGTTCCGTTCTCAAGTAATTCAGCTGCGCGGCCCCCAGTTCTGGACTGTAGACCAACGCGTTGAATGGCCCGAACAGAACGCCCTCCGGACCCTCCGCCGCGAACCCCGACTCCTTCGCCCAGATCAACTCTTTGCTTTTCATCCGCTCATAAAGCTCGCGCTGCTCTGGATTCAGCGCCGCTGCTTCCAGTAGCGGCAACCGCTCATTCGCTTGACTCAGTTCGTTGTCCATCCAGCACCTCACCCGCGCCCACGGCCATGCCGTGCACGTGGATCCAGACGTTTGGATGCATCCCATGTGCACGCAGCGGCACGAAGGCATCCAATGCAGCATGCCCCTCCGCACTGCCAATATCATCGGCGCCGGCCCGAACGGTCTGGCCGCGGCCATCACGCTGGCGCAACGCGGCATCGCCGTAACCGTCTTTGAAGGCAACGCGAAGATTGGTGGCGGTTGCTCGACCGCCGAGCTCACGCTTCCCGGCTTTCGTCACGATGTCGGCTCGTCCTGTTACCCGCTCGGCATCGCTTCCCCATTCTTCAAAACCCTGCCGCTGGCACACTACGGCCTTTGTTGGATCGAGCCGGACGCCCCGTTGGCGCATCCGCTCGACGATGGCAGCGCGGTGATGCTCGAGCATTCTCTCGACCGCACCGCCATGCAGTTTGCCGCGCGAGGCGATGCTCATGACGCCCATGCCTGGCGCAAGCTCCTGCGCAACTCCGTCCGCGATTGGGAGGCCCTTGTTGACGATTTCACCCGGCCGCTACTGCGCATCCCGTCCAATCCCGTGGCCATGGCTACCTTTGGCGCGGCTGCGGTTTGGCCGGCGAAGTCGCTGGCGGAAAGCGTCTTCCGCGGCGAAGCCGCCCGCGCTCTCTTTGCTGGCTGTGCGGCGCATTCGGTGTTGCCGCTTACGCGCATCGTCTCGTCTGCTACTGGGCTCGTTCTCGCCGCGGCCGGCCACACCACCGGCTGGCCGGTGGTCGCGGGTGGCGCGCAAGCGCTCACGGAAGCCCTTGCCGCGTACCTGCACGATCTCGGCGGCAAGATCGTCACCGGCGTACCTATCCGGCATCTGCGCGATCTTGCCGATGCCGATGTCACGCTTTTTGACACCTCCGCGCGTGCGCTCGGCACCATCGCCGGCGACGCGCTCACACCCGCGTTTCAAACCAGGCTCGCCCATTTCCGCCGCGGCCCAGGCATCTTCAAAGTCGATTATGCTCTCGCCGAACCCATTCCCTGGCGGGCCGCAGACTGCAAACGTGCCGCAACCGTCCATCTCGGCGGCACCCTGGCGGAGATCGCCCTTTCCGAACACGATGCCTTTTACGGGCACATTCCTGCTCCGAAGGACGACCGCCCCTTTGTTCTGCTTGTGCAGCCAAGCCTGTTCGACCCCACCCGCGCCCCGCAAAACGCCCATGGGCAACCGCAGCACACCGCCTGGGCGTATTGCCATGTGCCCTCCGGTTCCACTGCGGACCGCACCGCCGCCATCGATGCGCAGATTGAGCGTTTCGCCCCGGGCTTCCGCGATACGGTGCTCGCCCGCCGCAGTTGGAACGCCGACGCTCTTACCGCCCAAAACTCCAATCTGCTTTGTGGCGACGTTTCCGGCGGCGCCATGACGCTCACGGGCTTGGTGGCTCGCCCCACCCTGCGCACCTATCGCACCTCCGCCCCGAACCTTTACCTGTGCAGCGCCTCCACACCCCCCGGCGGCGGCGTGCACGGCATGGCTGGCCACCTGGCTGCCATGGCCGCGCTGAAGGATCATCTGTCCTGAAGCTGCATGCCGACGAGGGTGTATCGTAGCTCGCAAGGAGTTTGTGCCATGCTCAGAAGAGATTTTCTTAGCCGCACGTCCCGCACGCTGGGAGCGGCCCTGCTATCCCGCTCGCTCGCGCATTCCGCCATCGCCCGCGCCGCCCTGCTTGAACCCGCTCCATTGAAAACAAAATTCCAGGCCGGCGATGAGGTCGTGCTAGGCCGCACCGGTATCCGCACCAGCCGGCTTGCGATGGGCACCGGAACCATCGGCGGCGGCGGCAACTCGAATCAAACCCGGCTCGGCAACTCACCTTTTACGCGGCTGCTGCGCGATGGCTATAACGACAACGGCCTGCGCTTTTTCGATGCCGCCGACTCTTATGGCAGTCATCCCTATGTCGCCGAGGCCATCAAAGGCCTGCCGCGCGACAAAGTCACTGTGCTCACCAAAACGGATACCCGCGACCCTGCCGGCGTGCGTGCCGATCTTGACCGCTTTCGCCGCGAACTTGGCGTCGACATGATCGACATCGTGCTTATCCATTGCGTGACGGAAGCGGACTGGACTACACGCTATCGCGGCGCGATGGATGTGCTCTCCGAGGCCAAAGCCAAGGGCATCATCCGCGCCCACGGTGTCTCCTGCCACAGTCTTTCCGCGCTCAAAGCCGCAGCGGCTTCGCCCTGGGTGGAGGTCGACCTGGTACGTTTGAACCCGATCGGCTCGCACATGGACGCCGATCCAGCCACCGTCATTCCGGTCATCCAGCAGATGCGCGCCAAAGGCGTGGGCATCGTCGGCATGAAGATCCTCGGCCAGGGCGACCTGCGCGAAAAGCCCTCTGAGGCAATCCGCTATGCCCTGGGCACAGGCGTGCTCGACGCCATGACGATCGGCGCGGAATCGCGCACGGAACAGAACAATCTGGTTCAAAGGATGGCGGCCGCTTAGAGGTATAGTTAATAGCTCCTCCTTCCCACTCAGGTTTTACTCGAGATGAAGCATCACCGGACAACGGAAAACAGGTGCCGGCGATGCCGCGGTCCGGTAAGCTCCGGAAGAGGGCACCTCGTGCACGCCAATAACACATTTTCCACCCTGCGACGGGGTCTGCTTTCCGTTGTGCTCGCGGGCTTGGCCCTCCCGGCCTTCGGGCAGCAGGCCAACCCGAAGCTGACTGTTTTGCATGCCGCGCAGCTGCTCGATGTGGCCGCCGGCCGACTCGTCACCCCGGGCGAAATCCTCATCGAAGGCACGCACATCCGCGAGGTGGGCCCGGAGGTCACGCACCCAGCCGGCGCACAGCGACTCGATCTCGGCCAAGCGACGCTGATGCCCGGCCTAATCGACGCGCACGTTCACCTCTTTCTCCATGTCGGTAACGAGGCTTTCCAAACCGTGGATGAGGCCGTCCCTGAGCGCACCCTCATCGCTGCCGATGCCGCTAGAACCGATCTCCTGGCCGGCTTCACCGCTGAGCGAGACATGGGCACCGAAGGCGCCGGTTGCGCCGATGTCGCCGTGCGCAACGCGATCGACAAAGGTCTGATCCCCGGTCCGCGCCTGCGCGTCAGCTGCAACGCCATCGATATCAATGGCGGCCACGAGGACAACAACGGCCGCAATCCTGAGCAGCATCTGCTTTCCAATGCCGATCGCGCCAACTCCGCTGACGAGATCGTCGCTGTCATGCGCGAACAGCACAAACAGGGTGCCGATTTCACCAAAATCTATGAAACCGGACGCGACCACCTTTCAGGCGGCATCTTCACCACGCCCTATCAGTACACCGAAGCGCAGTTGGCTGCCGCGGTCATCGAAGCTCACCGTATCGGCTCGCGCGTCGCGGTTCATTGCACGGGCGAACCCGGCGCGGCCTACGCCGTAGCGGCCGGAGTCGTCAGCATCGACCACGGCTATGCGCTTTCTCCGGAAACGATGCGATCTATGCGGGAAAAGGGCATCTACGCCGTACCCACCTTTGCCATCGCCGAGTACTTTGCCGCCCACAGCAGCGGGCAGGCCGGCGCTGAAGGCGAGCGCGCCATGCAGCTCTTCCATGCCGCCGAGTTCAAAAAGCAGATGGCGGCCGGCGTTCCGTTCGCGGTCGGCTCTGACGTGGGCCCCTTCCCACACGGCACCCAGGCTCGCGAATATGAGTTGATGGTGGAGTACGGTATGAGCCCCGCCGATACCCTCCGCGCCGGCCTGCTCAATGGTGCCAGGCTGCTCGACTGGGCCAACGAGATCGGGCAGCTCAAGCCGGGTTTCGAAGCCGACATCATCGCCGTTCCCGGCAACCCGCTCGAAAACATCGCCGTGCTGAAAACACCCGTTTTCGTGATGAAAGCCGGCAAGGTGGTCCGCAAAGATTAGCGCAAAGCCTGGTACTGGATCGACGCAAGGACCCGCACTGGCAACAGCCAGTCGACCAGCACAGTCCGACGACCAGCCCAGTTCGAGACCCTGTACAGTTCGAGACCCTGCCGTAAAACCAAGGGCCCTCCTTTGCGGAGCGCCCCTGGTTGATGTGAAGGCTGATGCGTGGGATGAGGATCGTCGCCCTGGCTGTATGTCAATACTGCCTAGGCCTCAGGATCTGGTTCAGCAGCCGCCTCGCTCGCATTCTGCGCTTCCATCTGCTTTTGCAGTTCTTCGCGCCGCTTTTCGCGGATTTCCGCACGCTTCTGCGCCTTTTCGCCCAAGGCCTGCTCCGCCCCGAGCAGCTCAATGTAGGCCATCTCGGCGCTGTCGCCCTGCCGTATGCCGACGCGCACGATCCGCGTGTAGCCACCATTGCGCTCCGCATACCGTGGTGCCACCGTCGTGAACAGGCGGTCCACCGATTCCGGCGTCATCAGATACGCTAACGCCTGGCGACGCGCATGCACGCTGCCGTTTTTGCCCAGCGTAACCATCTTTTCGATCAACGGACGGGACGCTTTGCACTTGGTAATCGTCGTTTGAATACGATCGTTCAAAATAACGCTGGTCACGAGATTACGCAGCAGCGCTCTTCTGTGACTTGTATTTCGGCCGAGTTTAAAACCGCCCTTGCGATGGCGCATGCTTCGTCTCCTTCGACCCGGCGTCTGCCGTGAGTCGGTGTGGTGCAATACGGTGAGAGCACAACCCCATGGGCTCACCAAGCCAAGGGGAGTTTCGGCCCACAGGGTACCGAGTCTGTGTAACCCGGTACCCTGTGCTCTGAACCCTGCTTAAAAGGTTTCCTGCTCCGACACCAGATCCAGGTCATCGTCGTCGAGATCGTCTTCGTCGTCGTCATCATCGTCATCGAAGGCGCCGTAGCTTTGCGAAAGCGCGGCCGCCGGCAGAACCGATGTCGGTCCCGGAACCGGGTTCCCATTTTCGTCGATCTTCATGCCAAGGGAAAGGCCCATTTGTGCAAGCATTTCCTTGATTTCGTTCAAGCTTTTACGTCCGAAGTTCTTGGTCTTCAGCATCTCTGCTTCGGTCTTCTGGATCAGCTCGCCGATGGTTGCGATGTTCGCATTCTTAAGGCAGTTATAGCTGCGCACCGATAGCTCAAGCTCTTCCACCGAACGATTGAGGTTCTCATTCCGGATCGCAGGACCATCGTGATCGCCATGACCGCCGGCCTCCATCTCCTCTTCGAAGTTGATGAAGATGGTCATATGGTCTTTCAGCAACTTCGCCGAAAGCCCAAGGGCATCAGCCGGAAGCACCGTGCCATTGGTCCATATCTCCAACGTCAGCTTGTCATAATCTGTGATCTGACCGAGACGGGCTGCTTCCACAATGAAATTCACCTTGCGTACCGGCGAGTGCACTGAATCGATCGGGATGAACCCGAGGCCGAGATCGCCGTCGAAGTTCTTATCCGCAGACACATAGCCGCGACCGCGCTTCAAGCGCATCTCCATATCGACACGGCCGCCTTCGGAGACCGTGCAGATGTATACGTTCGGGTCAAGAATTTCAACATCGCCATCGGCTTCAATCATGCCGGAGGTGACGATTCCGGGCTGATCCACATGCAGATACAGCGCCTTGGGGCCGTCGCCGTGCAACTTGAAGGGGATCTGCTTCAGATTGAGGATGATGTCCGTGGCGTCTTCGACCACGCCGGTGATGGACTGAAATTCATGCAGCACACCCTCGACTTTTACGGCCGTCACGGCTGCGCCTTCAATGGAGCTCAACAGCGTACGCCGCAGCGCGTTGCCGATCGTGGTGCCGAAGCCGCGCTCAAACGGCTGCGCAGAAAACTTGCCGAAATTGTTGGTGAGAGATTCCTGCTCGACAGCAAGACGCTTGGGTTTTTGAAAACCTCTCCAAAGCATGGGTGTTCCTTTCTTCGCCGCCCCCGCGAAGCATTCTGCGCGGGCTAAACGGTGGTGCGGTTGATGTTCGATTTGAAAACAGCTTTCGGCCGCGAGCTGCTAGCTTTTCCGCTCTTTGCCCCGAGCCGTTGGACGGCTGACCCGCGCGTGCGCAAGCGGGCGGAGTTCGAAACGAAAGGCAAACAGCTCGCGGCTTTCCTTCACTTGCCTTTACTTCGAGTACAGTTCGACGATCTGCTGCTCGTTGACCGGCAACTGAATGTCTTCCCGCTGCGGCAAGGCAATCAACTTACCGGAAAGCTGGTCGGGGTTGGCGTCTAACCACCGAACGCGGCTCTGGCCGGAGATGAAATCCTTGGCCGATTCCAACAGCGTCAATGACTTCGAACCCTCACGAATCGCGACCACATCCCCGACCTTGCACTGGTAGCTGGGAATGTTGACCTTGCGGCCGTTGACCTGCACATGGCCATGACGGACCACCTGCCGTGCTTGCCGCCGCGAGATCGCAAACCCAAGCCGGTAGCACACGTTGTCGAGCCGGGTTTCCAGCTGTTGCAGCAGCAAATCGCCCGTGACGCCGGTCCTGTTCGCGGCCACTTCGTAGTAGGCGCGGAACTGTGTTTCAAGCGTGAAGTAGATGCGCTTGGCTTTCTGCTTTTCGCGCAATTGCAGGCCATAGCCCACAACCTTCTTCACCTTTTTGGATTGGCCGTGCTGGCCCGGGGGGAAGTTCCGCTTCTCAACGGGGCACTTGTCCGTGAAGCACTTGGGGCCTTTGAGGAAGAGCTTGACGCCATCTCTGCGGCACATGCGGCAGACGGGTCCGGTATAACGAGCCATGTATTTCCTTTACCTAGTACTGCTGGTGACGATCGCTTTACAGGCGGCTGGGCCCTTCTTCACGATCCTGGTTGACTGAAGTCCTTCGGTTGGCTCCTCGCCGGTAGCCCGACCGAAGAGAAGTACATGCAGAGTCCGACAAAAGCACTGTTCAAGAGAGAAAACAACGGGCGATGAAAAACGAATACATCGAATACGGCTGCAGCGACGAAACCGAGCAGGCAAGCCACCACCCTCCGACGCCTTGAGCCAACAGGACCGAGGGTGGTAGCAAACCTATTCATAGATCAGACCCTGCGACGTTTCGGCGGACGGCAGCCGTTGTGCGGCATGGGCGTTACGTCGCGAATCGACCGTACCTCAATGCCGGCAGCCGCGAGAGCGCGAATGGCGCTTTCACGACCGGAACCCGGACCGGAAACGCGCACATCGACCGAACGGACGCCGTTATCGCGGGCGGCGTTGGCAGCATTCACCGCCGCCTGTTGAGCCGCAAACGGTGTGCCTTTGCGCGAACCGCGGAAGCCGAGCGAACCCGAACTCTTCCAGCTGAGCGTGTTGCCGCCCGGGTCTGTAATCGTGACGATCGTGTTGTTAAAGCTGGCCTGAATGAAAACCAAGCCAAATGGAACATTCTTCCGTTCCCGCTTTTTAAATTTCTTGCCCTTGCCGGACTTGGCGCCGGCCGTTTTCTGTGCGGTCTTTGCCATGGCTTACTTGGTCACTTTCTTTTTACCGGCAACGGTGCCTTTACGGGGGCCTTTGCGGGTACGGGCGTTGGTGTGGGTACGCTGGCCGCGGACGGGCAAATTGCGCCGGTGCCGCAAACCGCGGAAGCTCTGGATTTCAATCAGGCGCTTGATGTTGAGCGACACTTCTTTACGAAGATCACCCTCAATGCCGCCCTCTTGTTCAATCACGCCACGAATCTTGTTGAGTTGATCCTCATCCAGGGTCGCAAGCTTGACGAACGGGTCAATGCCGGCCTTAGTGAGAATCGACATCGCGCGAGGGTTGCCGATGCCATAAATGTACGTAAGGGCGATGCGAGCCTGCTTGTTGCCAGGAATATCGACGCCAGCGATACGGGCCATGGGTGTGCCTTTCCGTTAGGCTTCACCGGTCTTTGCCGGAAAGCGGGGTTGTGGGGTGAAGCAGCTGACCTGGTCACAGCCGTTGCTGGTGACCGGGTCTCCTTCAGGTTCATCGCACGCCTTACAATCGGCGAACTCGCCCGAGGGGGCCGCGTGGATCGGCATACGAACGACACAAAATCCGGACAAGCAGGGTGCAGCGCCATTCGCCGCCTGACCCCGGCCCACTCCGGAAGCTGGACCTTTTAGCCTTGCCGCTGCTTGTGCTTGGCACTTGCCGAACAGATGACACGCACCACACCTTTGCGGTGAATCACCTTGCACTTGTCGCAGATTGGTTTTACAGAAGCACGAACCTTCATTCTTTCCTCAGCTTCCAGCTTTTGCTCTCTGCTTCCACCTGACGGCCAAAGCAAAAAGGGTTGATGTTGCGTTTCCAGCCAGCCGCGATATTCCGGTAGCTGAAAACTTTACCGCCACTTCCGTGTCGCTACGTCCAGCTGCTACTTGTAGCGATACACAATGCGCCCGCGGTTGAGGTCATACGGGCTCAATTCGATGGCAACGCGATCGCCGGTGAGAATGCGGATGAAGTTCTTGCGCATACGGCCGGAAACGTGAGCGAGCACCTGGTGCTTGTTCTCAAGCTCCACCTTAAATAACGCATTTGGCAGGATCTCGACGACCGTTGCCATTACCTCAATTGCATCTTCCTTCGACAAACGCTCTCCTTCAAGAACCGCGTTCCGCTCGGTCCTTGTGATGAATCTATGGATGGAACCCGATCTTTTGCGATCCGACGGGACATGCCCTGCCGACCCTGCGCTTGCGTGTCGCGAAGGGGAAGCGGCACCAGCGGAATCAGGCACCATTCGTAATGGTACCCGAAGAATTGTGGATTGGGAAGACGCATTGTTGCAATGGACTCCGTTTGCAATAAGTGCCGTCGTGGGAACGCGCCGGCCTCCGGATGCATATCGTTTGTCAGGACAAAGTTTATGGACCGGCACGCAGAAACTCCGTTGTCGGCTATGCTGGTCCCAATCCAGCAACTTGAGAGGTACTTTTTGGCAAGGATGCGCCGCCTTTCTGCCTTGGCTCTTTCGTTTCTTTCCGTTGTCACCGTGCACCCAAGCGGGGCACAGCGATCGCTCGCTACCCGCTACCGCGGCACGGCGGATCGGCTGATCGCCGCCGCGAACGCCGATACCGAAGGCTACGCCCGCCTCCAGTACCTTTGTGATCACATCGGCAAGCGGCTGTCCGGATCGGAGCCGCTGACCCGCGCGACAGCGTGGGCTGCCGACGCGATGCGGCAAGCGGGCCTGGAAAATGTAACCATGCAGCCGGTGATGGTGCCGCACTGGATACGCGGGGCGGAGTCGGCCAGCGTGGTCGCTCCCGTCGCCAAACCGCTGCACATGCTGGGGCTGGGCATGAGCGTTGGTACGGTACCGGGCGGCCTCACAGCCGAAGTCGTGGTCGTGCCTGATTTTGCAGCACTCGACACGCTCGGGCGACCCGGCGTCGAAGGCAAAATAGTCGTATTCAACGAGATTTATAAAGGCTACGGGCAAACGGTGATGTATCGCACGGTCGGTCCTTCGCGCGCGGCAGCGCTCGGCGCCGTAGCGGTCCTGGTACGCTCTGTGACGCCGTTGGCGATGCAGACGCCGCACACCGGGACCACTGTTTATGACCCGAAACGGCCCGACCTGCCAAAGATTCCTGCAGCGGCGATTTCGATCGAAGATGCACTGCTGCTGGAACGGCTGGCGGCACAAGGGCCGGTGCGCGTTCACCTGGAGATGGCGGCGCATCAGGAGCCCGATGCGCCAAGCTTCAATATTTATGGCGACATCCCCGGTACGGAGCATCCTGAGCAGATCGTCGATGTGGGCGGGCATATTGACTCCTGGGATGTCGGGCAGGGCGCGCAAGACGATGGCTCCGGCATCACGGCCTCGCTTGCGGCGGTATCGCTCATCCACAAGATCGGCTTAAAACCAAAACGCACGATTCGTGTCGTGTTTTGGGTCAATGAGGAAAACGGCGGCGCGGGTGGAAAGGCGTACCTCGCGGGGCTTGGATCGAAGGTTCGCGACCACGTGGCCGCCATTGAGATGGACGGTGGGGCGGAGCAGCCTGTGGGGTACGGCTATGGTGCCGGTGGGCAGGAGCGCCGCGCAACGCCGAACGGACCGGCTGCGGCTCCGCAGCTCAGCACAGCCGAACAACACTCGCTCGTGCTGTTGCAGCAGCTTGGGACACTATTGACACCGGTCGGCGCCGACACGATCCGCGCCGGCGGCGGTGGTTCCGATATCTCGCCGTTGATGAGTGCAGGTGTTCCGGGGTTGGGGGAAATGACGACCGGCGCGCATTATTTCGATTGGCACCATACCGAAGCGGACACGCTGGACAAGGTCGAACCGGCGATGTTTCGCAAAAATGTGGCGTCCCTGGCGGTGATGACCTATGTTTTGGCGGACATGCCGGAACGGCTCGCCGGGCATCCTGGCGCGGGCGAAGAGTAAGCCATCCAGAGATCCTCCTGCTTGCCAGACCCTTCCTGCTTGCCGGACCCTTCCTGCTTGCCGGACCGGGTGCGGCGAACCCGCTCGCCGCGCTTACACAGCCCTGCACCTTTGGGTGAGGCCGTCCATGAAATACCGGAAGGTGTGATTGCCGGTCCACAAAAGAGCTATCGGCGAGGCGCGGCATCACCGATAGCGTTATCCCATGGCGTCCTTTCGATCCGCGGTTCTTTTGGTGCTGCTTGCATGGGCGTCCGTCTGGCCCGTCGCTGCCCGTGCGGCCAAGATGCATTTCGTAACGCTGGGCGCGTACCGTAAAGTGCCGTATACCCCGCCTGAAGCGACGGCGGACAACAAGAGTGAAGAAGCGACGACGCTGCGCATCCGCCCTCTAGTGGTCGATGACAAACCGCGCGAATGGACCGTGGGAGAGTTGCACGAAGTCACCGATCGCACCTTTGTCATTCGGCGAGTGATCCATATCAATGATTCCCTGCCGAGCGAACCTTCGCGCTGGACGTGGCAGCCGGGACCCTGGCTGCAGGTGGATCGCACCAGCGGGCATATCACCCCGTTGCACCTGCCCGCGTTCGATGCCCAGGTTTCCGAGGTCGCGTGGTGTCGTGATTATGCCGCCTATTGTGGCCTCGTGCCGACGTTGAAAGGCGGCGTGATGGCCGTGGTCGCCGAGCTTGGGAACCACAAAGCGGTGGCGCAACACGTGCTTGCCGACTGGCCTTTGGAAAAGCCCATGCACCCTGTATGCGCCCCGGCGCAATGGCAGCGCACGCCCATGCGAGCGACCCTGGCGCTCACAGGCGGGTCGCCAGTGACCTTCGATGTGGCCGGAACCAGTTCCCTGATCGAGGAGGGCGAAAGCGAAGAAGAATGACGGGAGGGTATGGGGCGACGGGATAGCACAGGAAAGCTCCGGAAAGTGTTACCAGTTCGGTGCGTGGTCACGACGAACTTCACAGGACCGCAGATGTTGACAAAGTAGTATCGTGAACAGAGCGCGGACAGACGAGTCGTGACTACACGCAACGCGTGGCGGCCGGGTTCGGCGGCAGATCCTCCGATGAGGAAGGGAGCAATAAGATATGTGGAAACCGAATCAAGCTGGCAATCAAACACCCTCAACCCCCGAGCCCGTACGGCCGAGCACCCCGGCAACCGGCACCGGTGCAGCTTTTGAAACGCCACGGCCGACGGCGGCCGGCGTTCCAGGCGCAAACGCGTCCGGCGAGCAGGCCACCATCGGCAAAAGCCTCGTCGTCAAAGGTGAGCTTTCCGGCTCGGAGTCTTTGTACATCGATGGCAAGGTCGAAGGGGCGATCACGTTGCCCGGGAACCGCGTGACCATCGGTCGGAACGGTCAGGTGGCGGCAAATATTTCAGCACGGGAAATCGTCGTGCTGGGTAAGGTGCGCGGCAACTGCCAGGCTTCAGACCGTGTAGACATTCGCAGCGAAGGCTCGTTGACCGGCGATGTGATCGCGGCGCGTATTTCGATTGAAGACGGCGCCTTTTTCAAGGGCGGCATCGATATTCGCAAGCCCGGAGCCGAGGGCGGCCCGAAAGGCGCGCCTGCCGCCAATGGGGCGCAAACGCTGGAGCCCGTGGCGGCCGGCAGCTAAGTTATATTTTTGAACAGAAAATCCCGGCTCAGGCCGGGATTTTTGTTACCGCCGAGGGCCCTACGGCAAGCTTTCCACTGCCTTACTTTGCCGCCGCGCCTCACTCCAACTGTGCGAGGTCGCCGGATTAACCGCGTGGAAACCGAGGTATAGGCGGTCTCGGCGTTTGTGTAAAGCCCGAACAATTTGTCTGTTGCGTGCAGGGGTCATGGTTGCCCTTTCCATAGTGCGGGTTTACGCAACAGCGGAAAGTTCGTCTTGCCACTGTTCTACCCAAGGCTATCCAGCGCGTCCAACGCGATCAGCAGACCTTCGCCACCCTCGACCGTAGTTTCTCCATCGACCCCCGCGCCTTCGCCGTCAAGCAGCGTCGTCAGCACAATATGCCCGGGTGGGCATTGTGTTTTGGCGGGGTCGGGGCCAAGGTTTAGGAGGACCAGGAAGTGCGCACTCCCGTCCGTGCGTTGAAAGCGCAAAAGGTCGCCTTCAGCAAGTACCCCGGTGATGGCCCCGCGATGCAGGGCGGGATGGAGGCGGCGCAGCCGGAGCAGCTGACGGTACAGATTCAGCAACGACCGCGGCTGTGCATGCTGCGCGGCCGCGTTTTCGGTCGGCCAATCGGCCTCCAGCGGCAGCCATGGCGTCGCTCCCGGCGGGGCGAAGCCGGCATTGGGCGCGTCGACCCAAAGCATCGGCGACCGCTCCGGGTCACGCCCACGGCCTTTGCCGGGCTCATTTTTCTCGGCCGGATCCTGCACCTGGTCAGGCGCAATCGGAACGTCACGCATGCCAAGCTCATCGCCGTAATACAGCGTCGGCGTTCCCCGCAGGGTCAGCAGCAGCATGGCGGCGGCGCGCGCCTGCTGTGCTCCTATGCGCGTCAGCAATCGGGATTGATCGTGGTTCCCGAGTACATAATTCGGCCACGCACCCGGGGGCAAAAGCGCCTCATAGGTGCGGACGATTTTGGCGATGGCGCTCGCGCTCCATTCGGTTTGGATGAGATGGAAGTTGAAGGGCAGGTTTGCCCCTTGCAACGCGGAAACCTCCGACGCGCTGCCCTCGATGCCGCCTTTTTGTGGCGCAGCGCCGAGGTAGTAGCGCACCAGATCCGGCAAGGGCAAATAAATCTCTCCGATAAGCACACGATGCGAAACCGCGGCGGTCTCTTGTTGCTCCTTTTCGGGCAATGTAGGGCCGTACGTGTCCATGAGTGCACGCATTTCCGCAACGATGGCGTGTGTTTCCGGCTGATCGGCGTTGTGGATGGGCAGCGTTTTTGTGTGGTCGTGCATGCCGGCATTGTGTTCCGGATTCGGCGGGTTGTCGCGGAACTGCTCATCCTTGATCAGCAGCCAAAGCACATCCATGCGGAATCCATCGACGCCGCGCTCGAGCCAAAAGCGCATCGCGGCAAACATCGCGGACCGCAACGCCCCGTTCCGCCAGTTCACATCGGGCTGCTGCCTGAGAAACGAGTGGAGGTAGAACTGCTGCGTCGGCTCATCCCACGCCCAACTAGGGCCGCCAAAATGCGAGGTCCAATTGTTGGGGTAGCGCTCACTCGCCGGCCTGTGGTCGTCCGGGCCGGCCGGCGGCGCAGGATCGCGCCACAGGTACCAGTCCCGCTTGACGCTGCTGCGAGAGGCGCGCGATTCCAGGAACCACGGGTGCCGGTCGGAGCTGTGATTGGGCACAAAATCGAGAATCACCCGCATGCCTTTGCCATGCGCTGCCCCGATGAGGGTGTCAAAATCATCGAGCGTGCCGAAGATTGGATCGATGTCGGTGTAATCGGCAACATCGTAGCCGAAATCCGCCATTGGCGAGGGGTAGATCGGCGAGATCCAGAGGGCATCGATGCCGAGCGAAACGAGGTAGTCGAGCCTCAAGGTGATGCCTTTGAGGTCGCCGATGCCGTCTCCGTTCGTGTCCTGAAACGAGCGTGGATACACCTGGTAGATCACGCCGGTTTGCCACCATTGCTGTCCGGCGAATGCGCTATCGGCCATGCCGGTTTGGATGCAGACGCGTAGCATCGGGGTATGGCCATGAGCGAGCACGAGGTGTTTTCCCCGGAACGAAGTCCGCAGGCGGAAGAACCCAAAATGATCTACCCGCAACAAGAACAGGGGCAACAGCAGCCAGAGGCGGTCGTCTCACGGGATGCGGAACTGAACGATCTGCTCGCCGAAGCCGAGCGGGCGCACGGTCATCTTTGCGCGGGCCAGATCCTGGGCGTGCGGATGGCGATGCTTGCTCTACGGCGATTAGGTATCCATGAGCCACGGAAAAAGCTGCTCGCCGACGGCCAGCCCAACCCCGACCGCAAGCGCCCGGTGGTTTTCGTGGAAATCGATCGCTGTGCGACCGACGCCATCGGCGTGGTCACCGGGGCCCGTGTGGGCAAACGCGCTTTAAAACTGCGCGACTGGGGCAAGATGGCAGCCACATTTGTCGATCTGGAAGCGAGATTGGATGAGGATGGCTATCGCGGCCTGCGGGTGGTCGCGCTCGAGGGCTCCAAAGAAAGAGCGCGCGCGTGCTACCCCGATCTATCCAAGAATGAGCAGCAGATGCGTGCCTACCGCGAGCTGCCCGATGCGGAACTCTTTGCAGAACAATGGGTCCGCGTGCCCCTGCCCGCAAGCGAGTTCCCCGGCTACAAGGGCGAACGCACGGTGTGTGCGCGGTGCGGCGAGGGCGTTAACTTCGACCGTTTCGTTGAAGAAAACGGCGAACGGCTTTGCCTGGCCTGCGCGACGCCGACCTCGCTCTACTATGAGCCGTTGTAAGTACGAGATTTTAGAACGAGCTTCTTGTTCTTTTTTCCTGTCCCTTTGGCCGCAGTCTCGGGGGCAAGTTGCGATGTCCTAAGGGTGCGCAAAGCTAGCCAAATATTCGATCGACGACTTGTCACGTGCATCGGAGCAGGACGGTGAGGCTGTCCTGCTCCGGTCGAAGTAACAAGCTATCGATTTTGGGATATGCACTGCGCCCTTATGCTTCTTGCACCTTAGTAAGGGCGATAGTACGGACGCTCGTAGAAGTCATGCCGGCGTTCCCATTCTTCATGTTCGCGGGCCTCGTAGGCGCGGTAGGCGTGCTCACGCCACTGTTCCGCGCGCCAGGCCTCGGCGCGACGCTCTTCCCAGGGATCACGACGGTAGCCGTACCCGGGCTCCTCATAGGCCGGCGCGTAGGTCTGGTAGACCGGGGCAGGAGCGACGTAGCGCGGGCCGCCAAACTGCACCCCCACACCGAACTGCTGCGCCTGTGCGGCTGGAGCCATGAGGGTCAGCGCGGCACCGGCGAGTGCTAAACCGCCCAGCTTCTTGAGCCCTGCCACCTTGCTAAAAGGCAGCTTTGCCGAAATCCCTGCCGAAACCATCGTCGATACATTGGACAGCTTCATCGTGTTGCCTCCTGCCGGCTGTAACTCTTTGCCATGCATTTAGATAAACGCGAATCCCTACGATGGGTTGCGCGCAACATACAGAGAAGTCGCGGGTTCAGCGGCGAGCGAACTGGAGCAGGCTTACCCTCAGGGCGAGCCCTCACTGCCCCAAACGGTAGCGCAGTCCCACCTGCACCAGTCGCGGCGCCGCCAGCGTGAGCACAGGGGTCCGACCGGCTTCAATGGTGCGATTCGCAAGATTCTGGACGCCGGCGTACACAGCCAAGCCACGAAAAGCATGGCCGAAAATAGCGCGGTCGACGGACATGTCAAAGCGGGGATAGCTGTGCAGCAGAAACTGATTGGCGGCATCGTCGTACGCGCGGCCAGTGTAGCTGGCGATGGCGTGGAAGGCTGCCACGCGCGGCACAGCGTAGTTCGCCGTAGCCGTCAGCAGTTGGCGCGGCACCTCGGGAATCCACTTGCCCGTCAGGTTTTGCTGCACAGGCGAAGCCGTGTTGAAGGCCGTCACGGTTGCAACCGCCAGTTGGTAGCCGAAGCTGAGGTTAAGGTTTTGCGAAGGCGCTGTGCCGGCTTCGAGGCTCAAGCCGCGGCTGCGAATCTGGCCGAGGTTCTGCCGCTGCAGGGTTTGCGCTGTCGTCGTTTGCGCCAGCACCACCGCGGCGATCGGACGATTCACCTCTGTCCAGAAGTAGCTCGCTCGCAGATGCCCCAAATCGCGACCGCCGAGGTGCAGTGAGCTGAGCTCGCCGCCAAGCTCGAAACCGGTCGCACGCTCGGCGAGCAAAGCCGCATTGGCCATGGTCGTTTGCTGGCCTACCTGCCCGGTTCGGTACAGTTCATTCATCGTGGGTCCGCGAAAGGCACGAAAGCCGCTGGCCGTGAGTGCCATGCCATGGGGCAGTTGTCGCACAACGCCGGCATGCGGGCTGGCGACGAGTTCGTTCACCTCCGGCTCGCGCATGGTAACGGGAGCTTTGGTAGTGCTCTGCTGCCCATCGAAGGTCCGAAAGCTGTCCACACGGATGGAGGCTGCCAGTGACCAGCGCCGGGGCTGCCAGATCCCCTCGGCATAGCCGCCCAGTTCGCGTTGATGGGCGCTGATGTCGATCGTGGACGTGGCCGCGCCCTGGCTAACCGGGCTTTCCGCGTCCGTTGCACGCACATCCCGCAGGTCCAAACCTAAAGCCGCAGCCAGCGAGTGTGGAAATACACGTGAATCACTGAGCGAAAAGCCAAACTCGTCGGTCGGCACCTGTTGCAGCCGGGTCAGCGTTTCCGTGTTCCTGTTCGCGGCAATGGCGGAAAAGCTTTGCCGGTACACCTCGCGATCACCAAAGACGCGCAGCGCCCCATGACCGAAAGCGGTGTTGCCATCGCCACCGGCGACATAGCGCCAAAGCCGCGTGCCGTTGGTCTGGACGAGCGTGCCGTTGCCGCGCGCTTCGTTCAGCACATTGCCACGCAGAAAAAAGCCGTCCCCATCCGGCCGCGCCGGTGACCGCAGCTCCACGCGGCCGCTTTCTTCCGCCACGTTCGCCGGAACATCAATAAAACCCCGCGCCGCAGGCGCCGTGGGCGTGTACCCACCCGTTTGCACGCCGCTGCCTGCGAGCAGCAGACCGGCAAGCGGCGTAGCAGCCGTGAGCAGGAAATCGCCGCTGGCGGAGTTTTCCGTAGCGCCCAGGGCGTCGGCACTCACCTGCACATCTTTTGCAATGCCAAATGCTGCAACGCCAGATGCACCGATGGGCGTCACGGGATCGATGTCGATCACCCCGCCGATGGCGCTCGAGCCATACAGGTCCGCCGCCCCGCCACGCACCACCTGCACGTCGGCGATGGCCAGCGTCGGAATTTCGTGCCAATGGATCCAGCCGCCAAATGGGTCGTTAAGCGGCACCTCATCGGAAACTACCAGCGTGCGGCTGGCGGCGGTGGAGCCGAGCCCGCGCAGGCTAACCCCCTCCGTGGTTGGATTTGCCGTCCAGGAGCTCGTACGGCGATACAGCTGAAAGCCGGCAACCTGATGCAGGCGGTCGTCGAGGGCGAGTGCCGGTGGAGACGCCAGTGCCATGCGATCGAGCACCGCGATGTCGTTCGCCCGGTCATCGACGCCCGGCAAACCCCGATCCGCTGTAACCGTGACACTTTGCTGCACCGTTTCCGGATGCAGCACCAGTCGTTTGGTGGTTCCCGGCAGCGGTTCGTCTACGGTACCCTGCGCAAAGCCCTCTCGATCCGCGCTCAGGACCCCCCGCGCGTAGCCGACACTCGCGACACCGATGACGGCGCAGCCATTGCCGCCCGTTTGCATCAAGGTCGGCTCCGTCTGCCCACCGTTCGACGGCAGGGCACTGCGGGAAAGGCGCGCGTTTGGCAACGCCCTCCCCTGTTCGTCGATCACGCAAACCGTTGCGGTGTTTCTTGCGCCGGCTTGCGCGCCGGCTATGGATGGGAACCACACCATTGCGAGAAGCAGGCCCGACCACAACCGATCTGTTGTTGGCCCCGGCAGTAGCCAAAGCAGACCGGCGGAGCAGAATGGCATTTTCAGCGCCCCTGTCCAGCCTCGATGGCCGCACCCACCCGCAACATTGTGGCTTCATCGAAGTGTTTGCCCAATACCTGCACGCCGATGGGCAGCCCGGCCGCCGTGGTGCCGCCTGGAACGCTCAAGCCGCAAATGCCCGCCAAGGACGCTGCTACGGAGTAAATGTCTTCGAGGTACATTTGCAGCGGATCATCGCTTTTTTCGCCAAGCAGAAACGCGGGCGTCGGCGTCACGGGGCACACCAGCACATCCACCTCGGCAAAGGCCTCGAGAAAATCACGCGTGAGCAGCGTGCGGACCTGCTGCGCTTTGCGGTAGTACGCATCGTAATACCCGGCGGAAAGCACATAGGTTCCCAGGAGAATGCGGCGTTTCACCTCCGCGCCGAAGCCCTCGTCGCGGGTGCGGCGATACATCGCCGAAAGCGTGGAAGCATCCCCGGCCCGGAGCCCGAAGCGAACGCCATCCAGCCGCGACAGATTCGAACTGGCTTCCGCCGTCGCGAGCACGTAGTAGGCAGGCACGGCGTACTTTGTGTGCTTGAGCGATACCGGATGCACGGTGCAGCCGACGGCGCGCAGGCCGTCCAACGCCCGTTCCACCGCGGCGCGGATCTCCGGATCCAGGCCCTCGCCAAGGTATTCCGCCGGCACTCCGATGCGCAGCCCCGCAACCGGCTTTAAGAGTTCGGCGGAGTAGGACGGCACGGGCAGGTCGGAGGCGGTGGCATCGAGCGGATCGGCGCCCGCGAGCACCTCCAGCACCGTCGCCGCGTCCGCCACCGAACGCGTCAACGGTCCCACACGGTCAAGCGACGAGGCAAACGCAATAAGCCCGAACCGCGACACGCGGCCGTAGGTTGGCAGCACGCCCACAACTCCGCAAAACGCGGCCGGCTGACGGATGGACCCGCCCGTGTCGGTACCGAGCGAAGCTACGCACAACCCCGCGGCCACCGCCGCCGCCGAGCCACCCGACGACCCACCAGGAACACGGTCAAGCGCACGGGGGTTGCGCACCGGCTTGTACGCCGAGTTTTCGTTCGAAGAACCCATCGCAAACTCATCGCAATTCAGCTTGCCCAGGACCACGGCGCCGGCGGCTTCCAGCTTCAGGACGGCGGTGGCGTCATAGGGCGGATGCCAGCCGCGCAGAATGTGTGATCCCGCAGTGGTTTCGACGCCTTGGGTGGCAAGCACGTCCTTAATGGCGACCGGCACGCCGGCCAGCGGACCCAGAGGCCGGCCGGCGCGCGCATCGGCGTCGACCCGCTCGGCCTGGGCCAGGGCACGCTCGCGGCTGAGCGCTAGAAAGCTGCCAATGGCTTTGTTCCCGGCACTGCCCGGCATGTCCGAACTGTCCAACCCATCGATAGCCGCGATGCGCTCAAAGTGTTCCGTGGCGAGCGCTACGGCCGAGGTGCGGCCTTCCAACACAGCGGATCGGGCATCGGCAAGGGTCAAGGTTTCGAGGCTGCGGTGCGGAGCGGCGGTCATGCTGTCCATTGTAGGCGGCTCGGTGGGTGCGTTGCAGATGGAGATACCCGTCGCGGTCGCGGGCTTTTCACACCGGCCTTCACGTGCCGTCCTTTAACGCCGGCCTTCACGCACGCAAGAGGACCCGTTCTCGAGCGAATGCGTGATCTTCAGCGGTAGCATGGAAGCATGGCGAGGATTTTCATCACTGGATCATCGGACGGCCTGGGGCGTATGGCCAGTGAGCGGCTCCTCAAGGAGGGGCCCCGGGTCGTCTTGCACGCGCGCAATGAAGCCCGCGCCGCCGACACGCGCCTCCATGTGCCCGGAGCCGAGGCCATCGTCGTCGGCGACCTTGCCAGCCTCACGCAAACTCGCAGCGTTGCCGACCAGGTCAACGCACTGGGCGAGTTCGATGCGGTGATCCACAATGCGGCGGTCGGCTATCGTGAAAAGCGCAAAATCGTTACCGAAGACGGGTTCGCGCATGTTTTTGCCGTAAACACCCTGGCGCCGTATGTGCTCACTGCCCTGATCCACAAACCGAAGCGGCTGGTGTACGTTAGCTCCGAGTTGCATAAGCGCGGCGATGGCCGCTTGAATGATCTGAACTGGGAAGATCGGCCCTGGCGGGGCAACCAGGCCTATTCCGACACCAAGCTGCACGATGCGATGCTCGCCTTCGCGGTGGCACGCCGGTGGCCTGATGTGTTGTCCAATGCGCTTGAACCGGGGTGGGTGCCTACAAGGATGGGCGGCCCCCATGCGAAAGACGACCTCCAGGCCGGCTGCGAAACGCAGGCCTGGCTCGCGGTGAGCGATGAGGACGAGGCACAGCTCACCGGCAAATACTTCTTCCACCAGCGCCTGCGCCCGCCCCTGGCCCTGGCGCACGATAGCGCGCGACAGGAACAGTTGCTCGAAGCCTGCGCCCGCTTTTCCGGCATCCCGTTGCCGGTGTAGGCCGGATTCTTACATTTTTCTGCCCTGCACGATCGTTCGCTAGCGCTCAATCACCTTCGGCACCTTGAAGAATCGTCCGTCCGTTTCGGGGGCCTCGGCCATCACCAGGGCGCGATCCACCGAGGGCCGCACCGCATCCTGCCGCAACCGCTGTCCGGTCTCGTCGGGTTGACCGGCGGCATGCCCGAGCACCTCACCCACCTGCGCCATGGGTGGAAGATCGGCCGTTTCCAACTCATTCAGCTGCGCGATGTAGCCCAACACGGCGCCCAGATCGTGCGCCATGCGCGGCAACTCGTCCGCGGTCAGTTCCAGGTTGGCCAACGCCGCCACATGCCGAACCTCCTCGAGCGATACACCGGGTGCCGCTCCTGTCTTTTCGTTCACAAAATCACTCATTGAATCCACCCAGATCCACCTATCGAACCATCCATCACGATAGCCTTTCTCTTATTTTTCACGCGCTCGGCCACCGATCGGCGTGACTGCAGCTGCTGGAGGGTTACCGTTGGCCGAAACGCGCCCGTCCCCATATCTTCCACGTGGGTACGTTTTGCCGGCTCCCACTGCTTCGGCTCCCACTGCTTCGAAGATGATCTCGTCGAGACGAACGCCCGCGGTGCGCGCCAGGTCGCGCTGCAGAACGTCGCGCATGGCGAGCAGCGACGCCATCCATTCACCCCTGTCTACCCGTAACCGCAGGGTGCGCCGCTCGTCTTGATCACACACCAGGCCTTCCACCACACAACGGGCCGCCAGCGCCGAACCGCAAACCAGCGGCAGTGCTGCCGCCAGCCGATCTTCTTCGGCGAGCGGGCGCAGGCTGCGCGCCAGGGAGGATCGCAAAAGATCGCGCATCGCTTGCATCGTTCCCTCCTACCCCTATTATGGCGCGACACGGGCTGCGGCCTCTTCTGCGGAAAGGGCGACCTTTGCCGCCTGCGGAACGAGAGCCAACACCAGGGCGCGGTACTGCTCCAGAAACAAGGGCGTCGCGAACTTTGCTGCCCATACACGGGCGGTTTCGGGCTGGAAGCGGCGCTCCCCGGCACGCTCCCACTGCTCGATCGCCGCTGCCGCTGCGGGCGCGGTTTGCGCGGCGAAGTAAGCTCCCGTCACTGGCGGCCCACTTCCCTCCACCGTGGCCTGTACCGTTTCGAGCGAACCGCCGGCGCCGAAGGCAATGACGGGCCGCCCGCACGCCTGCGCCTCCAGCGGCACCATGCCGAAATCCTCATCTGCCGCGAATAACAGCGCGCGGCAGCGGGCGTACTCCAGCCAAAGCGCTTCGTCGGACAACTCGCCGAGGAACGTCACCGCGGCACCACGCTCCGCTGCCAGGCGCCGCAGGCGCGCCTCTTCGGGCCCCGTTCCCGCAATGCGCAGCGGTCGCTGGAGCTGCGCGCAAGCCTCAATCAGCACATCCGTGCGCTTGTACGCCACCAATCGGCCCGCGCAAAGGTAGTGGTCCTCGGGTACTACCCCGGCCACCGCCCGTGCACGGTGCAGATCGATCGGCGGATGCAGAACAAAGGCCTTTCGGCCATAGGCTCGCCAAATCCGGTCGGCAACATAGTGCGAGTTCGCGATGAATTGCGTCACGCCCGCTGCCGCCCGGGCGTCCCAGCGCCGCACCCGGCCCGCGGTCGCTGTGAAGACGGCACGGGTCACCGTACCCATCGCCGCCCGGTACGCTTCAAAACCGTCCCAAAGGTATCGCATGGGCGAATGGCAATAGCAGAGGTGCACCGCGCCGGGCGAAAGCCGTACCCCTTTTACGGGGCCGCTATCGGAGGAAAGCACAAGATCGAAGCCGCGCAGATCCAACGACGCGACCGCTTCCGGATACAACGGCATGAGGTGACGGTGATAGCCGCTCGCCCCCGGCATACGCTGCAAAAAGGACGTGTGCAGCACCCGATCCCGCAACGTATGCGGAACGCCCTCCGGCCGGGCAAGTAGGGTAAAAATCTCCGCCTGAGGAAACAGGGCCGCAATGCACTCGGCAACCCGTTCGCCGCCGCCGCGGGTTACAAACCAGTGGTGCACCACGGCTACGCGCATAGGTATCGGCATACTCCGGCCCGGCATATACCAGACCGCAGTACATTGGGCTGGCTTGCGAAAGCAGGCGCCTCCGGCGTTGCAAGCCGTTGTCGCAGCGGAGGGTTGCTAATACGCTCCATCCTGATTGGCCACGGAACTCAGGGTTCGGCACAAAATGCGTATGTCCGTTGAAAGGCTCCACTCGTGCGCATAGCGACGGTCAAGTTGCACGCGCTCCGGGTAGCTCACGCGGCTGCGACCGGAAACCTGCCACAAGCCCGTCACCCCCGGCTTCACCAGGCAATAATCGGCAAAATACGGCCCGTATTTTTCGACCTCCGCGGCCACAATGGGCCTTGGCCCGACGAGGCTCATATTCCCAAGGGTGACATTCCATATCTGCGGCAGTTCATCGAGGCTGGTGCGCCGCAAGAACTCACCGACGCGCGTCACCCGCGGGTCCTGCTTCAGCTTGTGATCTTTGCGCCACTCCGCCCGAGCTTCCGGATTGGCCGCCAGATAGTCTTCCAACACCTCCGCCGAGTTCACGCACATCGTGCGGAACTTCCACATGGAAAAGAAGCGGCCATGACCGCGAATGCGGCGGTGCGAAAAGAAGATCGGGCCCGGCGACGTGGCGCGGATCGCTAAAGCGATCAGCGCTATCAGCAACAAAACGACCGGTGCACATAAGCAGATCAGCAGAAGATCCAGACCGCGCTTGGCGACGCGGTACCGAAACAGGTGACCGGGGCCGGGGTGAGGCGCCGCATGGGGAAGGGTCCGGTAGCTTGCCGGCTGAGAGCTGTCCGGAAGGAAGAAAGGTTGTGGAACCGCAGCAA
Organism: uncultured Acidobacteriaceae bacterium; assembly: GCA_964246645.1. GTDB lineage: Bacteria > Acidobacteriota > Terriglobia > Terriglobales > Acidobacteriaceae > Granulicella. The sequence continues at coordinate 311 of CAXTRN010000018.1, read as the reverse complement.
TCTCTTCGGAGTTCCCTGATTCAACCATGCCGGTGCATCATCTCCCCCTCACCGGCCAACACTTCCCCAATGGCGGTGATCTTCGGTTGAGGCAGAGTCGAAATGCGCGAAAAACGCTCTTTGCGCTCTGCCATACGCTGAACCAGCCATTTCTGGTCCGTAATGCTTTACCCAGCCTTTGGCCATCATTGTTGGTCCGCAGTTTCGGATGACGGAAAGCCCCCTTGCTCAGGCTTGCTCGGAACTTAACAGCAATCTAGACGTAATGTTCTTCGCCTTAGTGTACCTCCGGGCGTCAAAGCGTACCTCCG
>CAXTRN010000017.1:0-28089 GCA_964246645.1 uncultured Acidobacteriaceae bacterium | reverse complement strand
CCCCATGCCTGCCTGCCCCATGCCCGGCGGCATGCGGCGAAGATTACTGCCCTCCAACACCGCCACGGTCACCGTCCGCTTACTGGCCAAATCCTTCAACGTAACCGTTCCAGCGTTGGGATCGACCGCTGTAAGCAGCCCGGAAAGATTGACAAAGGAGCCGGCAACAATCTCGTCCGCGGTAATCGTCGTGCCCTCGGTCGTCGCCGCGCTGCCATTTGCCCCTGAGGCCGCGCTGCCGTTGGGGGTGCGTTCGCCGCGAACGCGAATCTGATCGCCGGGCGCAATGGACGCCACCGTGCTTTTCACAGCGTCCTCAAAGCGCACCGAGGAACCGGCGTAGCGTCGAACAATGGTGTTTGGCGTCGTGTCTACCGTAAGCGTACGTAAGCCGCTCGAAGCGGTGATGACACCCTTGGCTGGATCGACCGAGCGCACAATGCCGCCCACGCCCCGCGCCCACGCCGCCTGGTCCGCTTCATGGCTGGCCGCAATGGCGGTCGACTTCATGACGAGAACGCGCACGGCGCTCAACATGACGCCGCTATCGCCAACCGTACCGCTCACAATGGCGCGGTCCCCGGCAGCGATGTCCCCCATGCTGCCCGGCTGCGCCTGTTTCAAGTCGTGGCTGCCGGGAGGCACGAGGAGAATGCGCGCTTTTTCCGGCACCGTTACCGCATAATCCTGGCCGTTTGCCGTGGTCAGCACGAAATCATGCGGCGTCACCGCTTTTACGGTGCCACTTTGGCGAGGTGCGGCGGTCTGGCCGGCACTGCTGCCGGGGCCGACCCCGGCAGTACCATCCGGAGCTTGTGCGCGGACATACGACGTCGTAAACGGAAGAAGCAAGGCCAGCAGCGAAGCAGAACTCTTGGCTGTTCTGGTTGTTTTGGACGTTATGGAATGCATGGAGCTCTTGGGCATGGCAACTTCCTCGGGCTTTGCCGCTCATGCCGTGCATGCGGCTCCGCCAAACTTGCTGCGCTACGATCTGCGCGTACCACTGAGACGGCCACACACAACGGCAAAAGAGTGAGGCAGGGTCTCGCTTGGAAGACGCTAGGGAACGGTGAAAGTTTCCGCCGCCCTCATCTCTTTTCGCAACGCACCCTTCAGGCGGTGTACCTGTCGCCCTCCGGGATGGAAGATGCGGAACTGCAGAAAAGGCCAGCCCACTTTTCCGCTGCCGTCGTGATGCTCCTTTAGGGCAGCGCCGAGCCGGCGGCGATCGGCAACAACAGATGCGATGGGTACTTGGGTGAATCGAAAACCGTTACTGTTTCCGCCTTGTACGCACTCGCCGGCGCGGTCATGATATTGGGCACAAAGGTTTGCGGGTTGCGGTCGTAAAGCGGAAACCAGCTCGACTGCACTTCCACCATCAGGCGATGCCCCTTGAGAAAGGTGTGATCCACCCCATGCAGGCTCCAGGTGTATTCATTCACCTCGCCCGACTTCACCGGTTCCGGATCGGTGAAGCTGTGCCGGTAGCGCCCACGCAGGATCTCCTCCGCCACCATCAGTTGATAGCCGCCATCCGGGTATACATCGATCAGCTTGACAATCCAGTCCGCATCCGTTCCGGTTGTCGACGCGAACAGATCGGCCATCACGTCGCCGGTGACCGTCACATCGCTGCCCAGAACAGGGGTTTCGAAGTTCGCCAGATCCTTGCGGCCTGACACAAAAACCTGGTCTTCGGCAAGCCATGCGCGCCATGTTGAACCCTCACCATAGGTGGACTGCACGGGCCGATGCCGATACGGCACCGGATTGGCCGGGTCGGCCACCCACGCAGCCGCGTGCGTGTCATAACTTCCTTTCGGCTCCGCGCCCGTCAGCTTGCCCTCAGGCGCGAGATACGCCTTGACCGTCGCGTAGCCCTGTTTGGGGGGCCACGCGGCGTACCGATGCCACTGGTTTTCGCCGGTACGGAAACTGGCGGTGTCCTGGAGATCGAAACCCGGCTTGCCTTTGAGATAAAACTCGAAAAAGGGCGCCTCAATCGCGGTGCGGTAGTACAGCCCGGTCTTTTGGCCGCCGAAAGTCAGCTTGCCAAAACCGCCGCCCAGCGAATCGCCCGGACCCCGCGCCCAGCCGCCGTGGTTCCATGGTCCCAAGACCAGAAAAACCTTGTGCTGGGGATCGTTCTGGGGATCGTGCTGGGAACCGTTCTGGGAATCGTTCATCGCCTCGTGCGACCGCAGCGCGGCGTACTCGGCCTGCGGACCCCACATGTCCTCCTGGTCCCAATAGCCGCCTACCTCAAGTGTCGGCACCTCGGGCTTGCCGAGCCGCCGTTCCACGGCCATGTCCTGCCAGAACTTTGTGTACGTCGGCTCCTGCAGGAACCGCTGTGCTGTGGGCAGATCGGTCATGCCGGCCGAGGCCGCCGCACCCGCAAAGTTCACATGCTGCAGGAAAAAGTCGTACTGGTCCTGCTTGGAACTGACGCGCGCATCGGTTTTTTGTGCTTCTAACTGCTGCACATAATCGAAGCCATAGGTTTCGCGGAACGCGCCGTTGTGGAAAAAATCATCCCCCAGCCAAACATCGGTCATCGGCGCCTGCGGGCTGATCGCTTTGACCGCCGGATGTGCATCCACACCGGCCATCATCGCCAAAAAACCTGGGTAGCTGATGCCCAGCACGCCCATCTTGCCACTGTTGTTCGGTGTGTTCTTGACCAGCCACTCCACCGTGTCGCGTGTGTCGGTCACCTCGTCGATATCGGTTTTGTTTTTGTGAGCAACCACGGCGCGGTTCATCACAAACTGCCCTTCCGAGGTATACCGTCCGCGAATGTCCTGGAAAACAAAGATATAGCCGCTGGCCGCCAGCTCCGGCTTGCCGCTTTCAACAGCGCGGGCGGTTGTGTCGGCAACGCCGTAGGGCGTGCGCTGCATGAGGAAGGGCAAAGGCGCGCCGGTGGCGCTGTTCTGCGGCCGAAACAGGACCGTGTGCAAGCGCACACCATCGCGCATCGGGATCATCTGCTCCGAACGCACATACAAGGGGCCGACGTAGCCCGGTGGCGGCGCTTCATCCTGCACGCCGGCCGGATCGGGAAGATTTTTCTGGGGCTCCTGCGCCGCGGCACATACGCCCATGGCCGTCGAAAGCCAGCCAGCCCACAGGCAATGCACCGTGCGCCGCTTCCATTCACGCCCCATACCGAAACCCATGCTGTACATCCTCCATTTCGTGCCTGTGCACGGTCCGGCTTACCCGATTTTTACCATTGGATTTGAACTTGTCTGACGACGTAACGTGTCAGCTGCCTTGGCCTGTCAAATTTCCGGGGCTGGCCGCGCATTGCCACCCTTGTCGCGCATGCGAGCCGTCACAGAACGGCCGTTTTTCGCTTAACCCACAACGGCACAAACTCACAGCCGGCTTGCCCGTGAGGTCCCAGGTCTGCCCATCCGCATCTTTCAGCACAATATGTCCTTCCACTCGCAACGGCCCGTTTGGCCGCACAGTGACATAAACCGGTTCTTCTGCCATGAATTACTCCTTTGTTGCTCAAATGTGAGCATAGCAGTGCAGGCAATGGCCCGCTGCACCCGCAGTCCTCGAGGGGTTTGGCCCCGGAACTCTACGGCACGCTCTGGAAGAGCTCACGGATTCATCTGATAAGAATGGCCATTTCCTGATGCCACACCGGAAAGGCCTGGCATTACCGAGCCTCCGCCAAACACAACTGCTGGGCGGCTAAAAGATCGCGGATACCCGCTTCCGCTCGATCCAGCATCTCCGTCAACTGAGCGCGCGAGTAGGTTTGGCGCTCCGCTGTGGCCTGCGTCTCGACCAACCCACCCGAGGCGGTCATGACGACATTCATATCGACCTCCGCACGGCTGTCCTCCTCGTAGTTCAGGTCGAGCAGCACGCGTCCGTCGACGATGCCGACCGAGGTCGCCGCTACCATCTCACGCAGCGGATTGTTTTTGAGCGAACCCGCTTCCACCAGCTTGCCCAGCGCCAGCGCCAGTGCGGTGCACGCCCCGGTGATCGCCGCCGTGCGCGTGCCGCCGTCGGCCTGCAACACATCGCAATCGAGAATTACCGTGCGCTCGCCGAGCAGCTTCATGTCCACCACCGAACGCAAACTGCGCCCAATCAGGCGCTGGATCTCGTGCGTGCGGCCGCCCACCTTGCCGCGTTCGCTTTCGCGTGGGGTGCGGGTCAACGTGGCGCGCGGCAGCATCCCGTATTCCGCGGTGATCCAGCCGCGGCCGGAGTTGCGTAGCCAAGCGGGCACGGTGCTCTCGATGGTTGCATTGCACAAAACGCGTGTGTGCCCGGTCTCGATCAGGATGGAGCCCTCGGCTGTCGCTACAAAATGGGGTGTCAGGCGGAGCGGGCGCGCCGCCGTTTCAAGGCGTCCGTCTCCCCGCAAAAGTGCATTCTCTGCAAACATGAAGCGATTATAGGCAGTCCCTTTCGCGAAACGGTGTCCTGATGTGACACATGACGCCCCGACGTACCCTCGGGTGGCCGGTTCTGTGCCATTTCCGTACAACAAAGCGAAAAGATGTCCTGTTATGGGAAGATCACTCCCCCAAATGTGGCAGGGGTGCTCATTACCTTCGTCCTTCCAGTGCACCATCCCGTCCGTTTACCTTGCGATGACAGGTTGTTCGCGTTGGGAGTTCCCGTGTCAGTTCGGTCGCAGATCCTATCCTCAAGCGGTTCCTCGGCGGGGAGCGCGCCTTTTTTCGCCATAGCGTGCATACGCGCAGAGGCCCACCGTGGCTGAAGCCTCCCTGGCAAGCGCGATGCTTCTTCGACGGCCCGTGGCAAGGGTCGCCGGGTCCCTGGCTGTGGCGTCCCGCGCCGCGACCCTTCCCCAGCCCGAGCTGCTGCCCATGCGCGAGCGGGTAAGCGCACGCCGCGATCCAGATCGTTTTACCGCCCTTCGCGTGCTTATTGTGGAAGACGACCCCCCGGTGCGACACGCCTGTGCGGAGATCGCTGCCGGCCTGGGATACAGCGTCGAAACCGCCGACTCGGTGCCGAGCGCACGAACGCTGCTGAAGCGCACGGCGGTGGATATTCTGCTGCTTGATTTGAAGCTGCCCGGGGGCGGTGGTTTCTCGCTCCTGGAGGAGGTTCGCACCGCCTATCCGCACATGCTTGCCGTGGTGATGACTGCTTTCGCCACCGTGACCTCTGCCGTGGAAGCCATGCGTACCGGAGCGGGCGACTACCTGCCCAAACCCTTCACCATGGAAGAACTGACGGCTGTTTTGGAACGAGCCGCCAAACGACGCAACGCCCTCGATGAAGGCCGTGCTCTGCGCGAACGCATGCACAGCGGCAAGACCGTCGGGTTGCTTATGGGTCAGGACCCCGCGATGGAAAAGCTCTTTCGCATTCTTGGCAAAGTCGCCCACACACACCATCCCGTGCTGATTCTGGGCGAAAACGGCACAGGCAAAGAACTTGTTGCACGTGCCATTCATGCAAACGGGCCGCTGGCGGGGCGGCCTTTCGTCCCCGTCGATTGCGGTTCACTTCTTCCAACGCTTATTGAGCGCGAACTGTTCGGCTACACGGAAGCGGGATCGAAGACAACTGCCCGCAGCAAAACAGGCCTGCTCGCGCTGGCAGAAGGAGGCACCGTTTTTCTGGACGAGATCGGCGACCTGCCGCTGGATCTGCAAGCCAAGCTGTTGCGTGCCCTGCAACATCGCGAAGTGCAGCCCATGAGCGGCGGAACGGTGGTGCCCATGCAGGCGCGGGTGCTCGCCTCAACCAACCGTGATCTCGCCGGCATGGTGGTTACGGGACGTTTTCGCAAAGACCTCTTTTACCGGCTGAATGTGGTCAACATGCGTATTCCACCTTTGCGGGAACGCCCCGGCGACATCCCTCTTTTAGCGGCGCATCTGCTGGATCGTTTCAGCCGTGAACAGCAGATGCCCTATACCTACTCGGACGATGCGCTGCGCCTGATGATGGAATACGATTGGCCGGGCAATGTGCGCGAATTGGAGCATGCCATCGAGCGCGCTTGCACGTTCTCGAGCGGCCCCGTGGTACACCTTGCCGATCTGCCGTCCCCGCTTCAGGAAAATCGCTTTCATCAGAGAGCTGAAGCGGACACAATGCCCTTTCCCATCAACGCCGCCGGCGGCGTTGTACCGATCACGGAGCTGGAACGTCAGGCAATCGTCAAAACGCTTCGGCAACTCAATGGAGACAAACTGCTCGCGGCCAAGTTGCTCGGCATCGGCAAAACCACGCTTTATCGCAAATTGAAGGAGTATGGTTTGAGCGAAGAATTTGAGTAATGCCCCTGATCTCTGACGCTTTGCCCACAGCCGAACGCGGCAAAGCGATTTTTGCACCCAAATTTATCGACAACCTGATCGTTCCCATGACTGCCCCTCGGAGATTCCTTCATGGCACTTTCTGTTTTATTGCTCGCGCCGGAACCTGCGGCGACCACTGTGGCACAAAATTTGCGCCGAATGCTGGAAGCCGAGGTCGAGATCGTTCTGCCGGGACGCCCTAGCCTTTTGGCCCTTCGTCGCGGCGACTTCAACCTCATTTTGCTGGAAGAAAACCTCGTCGCAGCCCAACCCGATGCCATGGAAGCCCTGTACGCGGGTGCCGGCACAGCGCCGGTGCTCGAGGTCAACTTCGGGCTTTGCGGGGTCGATCGCGTGCTCCGCCAGGTGCGGTCCACCCTGGCACGCCGCGCCCAGGATGAAGCGAAGGCGCGGTCTGCCGTAGCGACTTCGTTGCAGAACGAACTCAACGCCTCACTTACCGGGTTGTTGCTGGAATCGCAACTGGCTTTGCGTCAGGCCGGGCCTGAAATCCTGCCCACATTGCAGCATCTGATTCAGCTTACAGGGCAGCTCCAAAAGCAGCTGCGCAACTGACCAGGCCTTGGCACTCCGCAGGCAGCACCAGGTTGCGCCGGCATGGGCAATGCCTTCTCCCGAATTTGCATCACAGGGATGGAATGTATCCGCCGCGAAGCAAGTTGGATCCGGCGCGAGGGTATCCTTGTACGAAAGGGAGAGATCGATGAAGCTCACACCGGGAAAGCTTGCTGGTTTAAATGCTGTTTCCAATGAACGAGGCGTCATCGCCGCCGCAGCCATGGACCAGCGCGGCTCTTTGTTGAAATCCATCAAAGAAGCGCGCGGCGCCGATGCCGATGGCCGTGATATGGAAATGTTCAAAGCCTTGGTGACAGACGTTCTCACCCAGCATGCCTCGGCCATTCTGCTTGATCCGGAGTTCGGGCTGCCTGCCTCGCACCATCGCCATGGCAAAGGATTGCTGCTGGCCTATGAAAAGACGGGCTACGATGCCACCACCCCCGGACGCATGCCCGATCTGCTCGACCACTGGAGTGTTCTCCGCTTGAAAGAAGCTGAGGCGGATTGCATAAAAATCCTGCTCTATTACAGTCCCTTCGAAACCCCCGAGATCAATGACGTAAAGCATGCCTTTATCGAGCGGGTAGGTGCTGAGTGCCGCAATTACGATAAAGCTTTTTTCTGCGAGTTCGTAGGCTACGATGTCGACGGTGGAAAGGACAACACGCTCGAATACGCGCGTAAAAAGCCTTCCGTGGTCGCCGGATCCATGCGCGAGTTTTCAAAACCTCAGTATGGTATCGACGTACTGAAAGTTGAAGTGCCGGTGAATATGACCTTCGTCCAAGGCAGCACCTCCTTCAATGGCGAAGCAGCGTATACGCGTGCCCAGGCACTTGAAAAGTTTCGCGAAACAGCCGCCGCCACTCATCTTCCGTTCATCTACCTGTCTGCAGGTGTTTCCAATCCGGTATTTGTCGAGACGCTTGAGCTTGCCGGTGAATCGGGCGTTGCCTATAACGGTGTGCTGTGCGGGCGCGCGACCTGGCAGGACGGGGTTTCCATTTATGCGCGCCATGGAGAAGAAGCTTTCGATCAATGGCTGAATACAAAGGGCGTCGAAAACATTCAAAACGTGAATCGCGCACTCGCCTCCGCCACTTCTTGGAGAAACAAAGTGGAGTGAGGTAAGCCAAACGCGGCCGATCGCATTTAGCTCCGGAGCGGGCAAGGACCAGGAGTGTCGCGAGAACACCTCCGGTTTTCCTGTAGCTTGCCCCAGGGACTGCTTCCTGTTCGTAGGCAGTTCCGAGGATTAACCCGCTTTAGCAGTGCTGTTGTACGTAGTCAGGATGGCTCGCTTTCGTTGTTCGCGAACGGAGCGAGCGCTTCCAGGCAATTTGTAATAACCGCCCCGGCAGAAGGGCGGTGCCGGCAAGAAAGACAAGATCAAGCAAACGCGGACCGGACCGCAGCACTTCTCGGGTAATCGTTCGCAAACCGCGCCAATCCCTCGCCCGCTTGGCCTTTAAAGCCGCTTTTGTGCAGAGAAAAGAGCAGAATGGGCGGTCGCCGATCCAATGGCGGTACGCTTCTGCCCACTGTAAGGAGTCTTCCCAGTTCATACGGCGGGAGCGGGAGATGCTTTCTGTATCGATGTTGTAGATCACCAACGGTTCCCATGCGAAAACCACGCGAGCCCCGGCCAGGTGCCATGCTTCCAGCAACCACGCCCAGTCCTCATGGTCTTTGTGCGTGCGAAACGGAACCTGCTCCACGATGGACCGATGCACCAGCAGCGTTTGGATCGGCAGCACGCCGGGCCGCCCAAACAGGGACGGCCGTTGGAGAATGTACGCCGCTACATCTTCCCCGTCCAAAAGCGGGCGTTCCGGCCAAACATCGTCGCGCCCCTGGCGCCTATACACGGTGCGACAGGAAACCATGCGTTGCGGGACGCTTGGATCAGCCATCGCCATCTCCGCAGTCACCTTCTCGGGCAGCATGGAGTCATCGTCGTCCAGAAATGTGAGCCATTCGCCCCGGCTCGCGGCGACGCCCGCATTGCGAGCGGCTGCAGGTCCTTCATTCTGCGCAAGCTCAAGGTAGTGCAGACGTGTATCCAAGCCTTGCAGTGCGGAGCGGGTCTCGGCATCGGGGCCGTCTGAGACCACAAGCACTTCGATCTCATTCCAGGTTTGCGCCAACGCACTTTCCGCGGCCAGCCGCACCTCCCGCGGACGCCGATAGGTTGGAATAATTATGCTGACAAGGCCTGTAGCACCGTTTTGTTGCATCATCGCTCACTCCTGTGCAGCGTGAGCAAGGCGCTGCGTCCTGTATGGGGTAAACCCGTCAATATGTTCCCGGCGGGCAGACCCTGATCGCTTTCCGCTTCAGAACCCTCCTCCATGCACAGTTTGGCAATGCAGGCATACGCAATCAGCGTCGGCAGATAGGGCGACACAGGCGTCGATTCAGTAAGGCTTAGCAGAACGAGCCATAACAAAAGAAGCGCCGGCAGGAGCGTGCTTTCATGCGGATCTTTCCGAAACCGTTGCCAGGCCGTCGCGCATCCGCCGATCAAAACGCAAGCGTATAGAAAAGCCCCGACGACCCCAAGAGAGAGCATCTGGTCGAGATACGTGTTGTGGGCATGCGGCACCATCCAACCCTGATCGAAGGAGATTTTTTCCACCCGTTCGGGGCTCCAAAAAGCCTCAAAACCGAAGCCCAAAAAGGGATGTTCCTCGACGCTTTGCATCAGTTCCGCCCAAAGCGGGGCCCGATTGGAAAGGCTTGCCGTGTTTTGCGTGTCCTGCCGTCCCATCATGAAAATATCGGTGACAGCGCCGCTTCCGGAGCGCCCAAAAGCAAAGACCGCCCCGGGCACAAGCACCATGAGAGCGCCCATGAGCGCAAGCGCCCGCATGTGGGGTTGTAAAAGCTGTTTCGCCATACGCAGCGAAATGAACACCATCATGCCCAGGCAGAGAAAGGTTCCCACACGTGCCCGCGTCAGAAATAAAAGAGCCGTAAACAGCACCAGCAATGGAGTCATCCAACGCAACCAGCGAGGTTGGCGCTGCACGAGGGTCCATCCGCAAAGAAGACAGACGAGCAGGTTCATCGCCTGGAAATTTGCTGTCATCACACCCATGAAGCGGTAATCAGGATCGAAGGGCGCAAAGGTGTGCTGGACGAAAATGTCGATTCCTAACGAGATCAAAGCGACGGTTCCTGTACAGGCAAAGCCGAGCAGTGCCATTTCCAACACGGAAGCGACGCGCGCCAGCGTGTAAAGGAAAAAAATGTTGATCAGGAACACCACAACACGTTTGCGTGTGATGGCCGGGTCAACGCTCCACAGCGAACTGCTAACCGCCCAGCCCACATAGCAAAGTACAAAGCCGGTGAGCTTGCTGTGAACGGAAAACCGTCCGCGCTTCGGCAGCCGCCAAAGCATGTATGCCGAAAACAACAAGATCGCCGGCATGGCAATTTGCCGGCTGAGGTTTCCTTCGTACGCCGCTGCTTCGTTTGCAGCTGCTTTCATCGGATCCGGATCGAGTTTGAGGGGGAGATAGTACGGCACCGAGTACCAAAAGCACACCCCTAAGACGAGGCCGCACAGAATTTTCAGAAGCTTTAGCCGGCGAGTCGCCTGCTCCTCCTTTTGCAGCTGCCGTCGTTCTGCGGCCCGCTCCCCCGCGAGCATCGTTGAAGTTGTGCTCATACCGCGGCGGTCTCCCGTCGAAAGAACCAGCTTCTTGTGAAGAGCATGACGAGGCTGCCCAGCAACATGGCTCCGGCCGCCCCGGGCACGTGAAAGCGATGCACCAGGAAGTAACAAACCGCGGCTTGTGCGAGCAGACCAAGCCCATTGGCATAAAAGGTAGTGTCTGCCCTGTTCATGGCGGTGAGGCCATAGGACTGGGCCAGCGTTGCTGCATAGGCAACCAGGTTCAGGGCGAGCAGGACCAGGATCGTGTGTGCGTTGCTTGGAACGGTTTTGAAGATTACATGCGCGATCCAGGGCCCGATGCAGAGGATCGCCAGGGCGAAGACGCTTGATCCCAGCAACAGCATGCGATCGAGACGTTGCACAATCCCGCGCAGGCTGGCTTTCCCGCCCTCTTTACCTGCCCGGGCAATCATCGGCCCCATCACGTTTTGCATGCTCGTCAGTGCCACGCGAGGTATGTTGACCACGCTTTCACACACCGAATATGCGCCGACAGAAGCACCGCCCAGCAGAGCGCTCAGCACCCAGGGATTGCATTGAGATCCAGCCAGGAAAATCATGTTGCTGCCCAGAAACCATCGTCCAAGCTTCAGATTCAGGCGGAAGTCGTCTGCCATTCCCTTCACGCTCATGCGGAAGGTGCGCCACTCACGGGCGAGCCACCAAAAACTGACGACCACCGACCCAAACCAAAGCACCCAGAGTGTATTTGTGACGTTAAGCGCATGGTGGTGATAGAGCCATTCCACGCCGCCGATCTGTAAAAGCACGGTGGCAAGATCTGTCCAGAATGCTTCCCGCAGACGCATGTGCGAGAAATACATGCGTCGGTTGAACTCACGAAAAAGAATGCCGCCGCTGGTAAGGATCAGCGGAGCAAACGTTCCGTAGTACACACCGCGCGCCGGCGTTGCGGTCCAGTGACTTGCGCCCCAAAGTACAAGTGTGAAAAAGAAGCAGAAGAGTATTTGCAATCCGAAGATGCTGCCCTGGTATGAAGTTTTGCGGTCTTCGGCAATGCCTGGCAGGTTAAACGTGAATGGACCCCACAAAAACACATTGCAGAACTGAATCAACACATCCATCGAGCGTTGCGTGAGAATGTAGATACCAAAATCGCGCTGGGCACAGTGCCGGCTCAGCATGGCGGCAACCACCATGTTTCCAAAGCTGTAAACAACCTGATCGGCCAAGGCGTAGCCGAGGCGATCGCCCACCTTGGCCCGAAGCGCCTGCGCCCATACACTCCAGCGCCTGGGCGCAGTTGGCTTTTGCGGTGCAACCACTGCCAGTAAGGGCGACACGCTCATACGCTCTCCTGCATGGCAGGTTCAATGGCCGCTACCGGTTCTGCGTGTGAAAGTTCTCCATCACTGGAACCTTCGGTCTTCGAGGGGTTCACGAGCCGTTCGTAGGCAGCGTTGATGACAGCATGATTTTTTGACCACAGAAAGGAGCGTGCGCGCGCCGTCGCCCCGTGACTTAACGAGAGCAGACGACGTGGGTCGCTCGCCAAAGAAGAAATCGCATGTGCCCAGTCCACGTAGGCCCGAGCCGGTGAGCTTACCGCGATTTTTACTCCGCTATGTGCATCGACCATGTCACCCGCTCCTTGATGGTCGAAGCAGATAACGGGTACACCGGCAGCAAGTGCTTCCAATACCACATTGCCGCTCGTATCACGCAAGCTCGTGAAACAAAGTAAATCCGCGGTTTGCATCTTGTGTACAGCTTCAGTGAAAGGTAACCGGCCGAGAAAGCGCACCCGCCCGCTTAATCCCAGACTTGCAGCTTTCTTGGCCCATACAGCGCGCATGGGGCCGTCTCCTAGTACGTCCAGCCGCCAGGCCACCGCCGCATCGAGCCGTGCAAGTGCCTGCAAAAGAATGGGCAATGCTTTTCTGGTCTGTAGCTCGCCACTCCATAGAAGCTGTAGCGGTTGGGGATCGCGCCCGGCATCGGAGTCCGCGATCTTCCTTGAGAAGCGGGCTCTGTCTGGTTCCTGGACAGTGTGCAGCCCGGTTTCGAGCAACAACTCCACGTCCCGCCCCACCACAGTTTCCAGGTGACGTCGATTCGTTGAGTTGGCGCCAAACAATACCGCCGAGGTACGCGCTGCCTTTCGAACGCGCTGATTCCGCAGCACGTACCAGTTCGCAAGACTGCGCGCGCCTTCCTTTGCGGCTTCTGCAAAAGACAAGGTCGGTAAAAACCGCATGGGAAAATTTTGTGTGCCGCCTACCGGTCCCCACACAAAAGGAACATTCAGCTTCCAGCCATAACCAGGTTCTCGCACTGTACATACATTCACCTGATGTACGAGATCGAAGGCCATGCGGTCATGCAACTGCTGTGCGAGTTTGAAGGCAAGCACCTGCCAATGGTGGTAAGCGTTGTAGTTGTAGGCATAAAGGACGCGTTTGCGTTCCAGGCTGCGCAGCTTCACATCCGGTTGCGGCGTATGCATGTAAACATTGGCCGGCAACAGGCCTTCGCCGCGTGCACGTTCCAATACGTTGAAGTTTTCCTCACTGGTGATGACATGCGTTTCAGCAACCTTCGCCGCACCCAAAAGTCGGCCCCAACCCACAGCCCATTCCGAGCCGCGATACGGGCTGCATTCGTAACACATTAAAAGCACTTTCACGGCTCTTCCCTTCTTTGGCTTTGGTCAGGTTTGCGCTCCAGCGTGAGTACAAACGTCGATCATCTAAAACGTACCGACACTTTGAAGCGGGTTTAGGTAGAACCCCACGTTGAACAGCTTGATGTAGCGTTCGATTTGTGAAGGCAAATCATGCCGAACCAGAATCATGTCGTTCGGCTGCAGCAGCATGTCGTTCTTTTCGCGTGCGTGCGCCCCGTAGTGCGCCAGTTGCAAAACGTGCACTTCAGCCGTGTCGGCATCAAGCCGACGGAATAGCAGGACGCGACCCATCGCGGCATTGTCTTTGGGTCCACCGCTTGCGAGAATGGCCTGGAGTGCCGTCATAGGCCTGCGAAGGTCCTGACGTCCTGGCGTGTTGACCTCGCCGGCTACAACGATGTGGGGTTTATCGAAGTCTTTCAGCGTGATCACAACTTCCGGATCGATGAGCTTCGCCGAAGAGGACTTCACAACTTCTTCTTGCAACTCAGAAACGGTCCGTCCAGCGGCCTGCAGATTTCCTGCGGACTTCAGCATCGTGTGGCCATCCGGTCCAACCACGGCTTCTTCGTTGAATTCGGGCGTGAAGCGGAAGTTGAGCACGACCGTATCGCCGGGCTGCAGCACATACGGAAGTGCAGACCCGGCGCTTGCGGGCGAAGGTAAGGGTCGCCGCGGTCCGGTTAAAGCCGCGCCCGCGCCCTGGATCTGTGCCCGTCCGCTGCCGGCGAAGGCAAAGAGCGCAACGAGGATGAAAGCGATAAAGCTGTTTTTTGTAGAAGCTACGTACATGAGTGCACCCGAAACCTAGTGATCTAACGGTGATGTGGCATGTGGCCAGAGCATTTCTGTGTGCATCGCGCCTACCAAAGAAGGCTGTAAAGCCAGCGCGGCACAGGGTAATGCCGGCGATTGAGGAGGTAGCCGAGTACAGGCGCGCTTGTTCCGGTGAGCTGAGAGATCAGATCCTCAATATTTTGTTTGCGTGCGGCATTCGCGGCCACGACGGCTACGTAGCCGTCCACGCAGGGTGCCAGTTCAGCGGCCAGGGTGGATGATTGCAAACTGGGGCAATTGAGCACCAGCAGATCGAAGCGTTCGCGCGCTTTCTGAAGCAGTGGACGTAGTCTTGCTGAAAACTGTCCTTGTGCCCCCGTTTTCGTCCAAGCCTCCGCGGCATCTTCTACGTCGTCTGCGAGCACCCAGCATTCGAGTGCATCGTCATAACGCGTCGTAAGGTCGACGGCGCCTTTGCTTTCGAAGCGCTTTAGCAACGTCACCATATCGAACACGACAACACGACTTGAGGCCTGCCTCGCGGCTTCCGTAGCAAGGTGGTTTGTCACAAAGCTGACACCCTCTCCTTTAAGCGCTGAGGTAAATGCAACGCATGCGCCTTGCGCTTCCTGTGCGAAAGCGACCTCCGCCTCCATCCTGGATGCCCAGTCGGTGCCATGGCCGGCGGTCGCCAGAACAGGCGTTTTCGACGCCTCGACCAGATTGGGTTGCGTGAACGCGACGGCTTGTCGAATCGCAAACAATACCCGGCGGTATTGAAGCCGGTTGGATTCCGCGAAATGCCTGCCGTAGTTTTCATCAGCGAAGGTGGCGAGCGTGCGCATGCCGGTCACGGCTTCCAACTGTGCCGGACTGTGGACCTGACCACCACGCAAATCCGCGTACAAAGCAAGCAACGTGCCCAAAAACAACGAGAACACAGCGGCTACGGCAAGATACAACAATGGTTTCGGGCGGATCGGTTCCGGTGAGGCCATCGGTTTTTCTAAAACGGCGACGTTGAAAAGCTTCTCTCGATCCAAAGCTTCAGAGATTCGCGCTTCATCGCGCCTTTGCGCGTAAAGCGTGTAGTCGGCTTGCGATTGTTGCACCTTGCGTCGCAACGCACCGTAGTCGGCCGTAGCCTCTTCCAGTTCATTCAACCGATTCTGCGCGGAAAGCACTTCCTGCTTCAATGCCAGTCTTTGTCCTTCAAGACCACTGATTTCTCCACCCGATGTCGCAACCGCAACGCTCAACTGCTGCCAAACGGGATTGATATCTGTGGCTTCTTCGCCGGCGGGGTGTTGACCTGCATCGGCGATGGCCTTGCGCGTGGTTGCAATTTTTTCTTCCGTCTCAATTACCTGGCGATCGCTCAACGGGTAACGTTTCAGCAGTTCAGTTCGGTGGTTTTCCAGATCGACCAGTGACGTGTTTAAGCGCTCCTGTGAGTATTGGTTTGTGATCGTACGCTGCTGCGTGCGGGAACGAGCAGGAGTGAGATCCAGCTGCTTTTCCTGCGTAGCCGCTTTCCCACGTTGGGCGGCAAGCGTCGCTTCGGCCTGCGCAAGTTGATCCTGCAAACCGGAAATCCGTGTTACCTGCAGCTTGGTTTGATCTTCCAGATCAGCGATACCATGCTGCACTTCGAACGCCGTAAGCGCAGCCTGGTCCTGATCCAGTTGCCCGCTTTTTGCCTTCAACTGTGTATCGAAAAACCCGGCCGCGCCCGAGTTGCGAGCGTTGCCGGCCCGTTCTTCGAAATAAGCGTCGATCACGTGCTGCAGGTCGGTGTTGGCCTGAGCGGGGGAATTTGCCGACACTTTCAAATTGATAATGTTGGTCTGGTGCACCGCTTCCACATGCAAGCGGTCTTCAAGATTCTGTGCTGCGCGGCTATCCTGTTGCGTATTCACGCCGTTGGTGGAGCGCTGCCCCAGGGCACGACGAGCAACATTGTCGCTTTGCAACAGATCCACTTCCGTGTTGATCTCCGCTGGGCTGATGTCGCCTTGCGAAACAAGCCTGTCCACATTGGTCGTGCTGAGCTGGGCGGCGGTGCGCACATTCTGCACGACGAGTTTGGCGCCGGATTCGTACTTGCGATGCATAGCAGCAATCAGCAGAGCCACCATCGTGATCGTCGTCAGTACCGCTTTCAACACAGTGCCTTTGCGACGAAAGACGGCTTCGGTAACGATCTGGCGCAGCTTGGGCGGTGCGAAGATCTGCGCGTGAGAATTCAAAGCGGACGTTTGATGTGCCAATGCGATGCCTGTGTGAAACGGTGTTGCAAGGATGGGTGCCGCGGTCTGCAAATGCTTTATCGGCGAACAACGGAAAAACTTTACGCCGACGTAGAGCAAAGTAGCATGTCGCTTCCTTATCCTTCATCCCACGAAAGCCTCACAGCAAAAGACCTTTGGTTCATTCACGGCACGGCTTGCGTCCGTTATCCCTGAAAAGGTTCGCGGTGTCTCATTGCGAATCTCTGCACAGTAAAGAAAATCTGATTTGTGCCGATAAGACCAGCAGCAAGGATGAAAGCAGACGCCCATGCATGAGCACACCACGCATCCCGTATCTTCGGTGACCTCCCCGATCGAGCAAGCGCCGGAAAAGCCGTTCGCATCACCCGTTGCGAAGCAAGCCTTCGCTACCCATGCGCGACCGTCGAAACTGGTGTGGCAGCTTTCGACGCCTGTGGTGCGATTGTTGGACCAGGTCGCCATTCTGGTGTCCTTGGGGTTGAACCTCTTCGACACCCCCATGCATCCGGGCCAAACAATCACAAGCTATGTCGCCGATCGCGTTTCTCTGGCGAATCTACTGCTGGCGGCAGCCATGTTGCTTTCATGGCGCGTGTTGTATTGGCTAACGAGCTTGTACCAGCCCAATGTGAACTACCGGGCCATCATGCTGCTTTGGAAGGTGCCGCTCGTTTCCTTCCTCTGCGGGGTCATTTCGTTGCCTTTGCTGCACTTCGCCGCACCGGCAAAAAGCCCCGTTCGCTCAGCTGCCCTTTTCTGGTTCTTTACGTGCACCTTGCTGCTGATCGTACGCGCCGGCGTGATGACCTATGAGGAACAGATTCGGCCGGCTTTCCGGACGCCGCGTACGGTGGTCATCTGCGGCACCGGGCCGCTTGCGCGTATGCAGGCGGCCGATCTCGGGGAACATCCGAAATATCGTTATCAGCTGCTGGGATTCGTGGATAGCCACCCACACCATGGCATCGAGTTGATCGGAAATGTGATCTGTGGTGTGCAGGACCTCGAACAGCTATTGATGCATCAGCCCATTGATGAGGTGATCATTGGACTTCCACTGAAAAGCTATTTCGGGGAGGTGGAGCAGATCGTGGCCACCTGCGGGCGTGCCGGCGTGCCGGTACAGTATTCCCTCGACCTGTTCAATACGGAAATCGCCAAGAGTCGAAAGGTCGACACCGCGCGAGCACAGCAGGTGGTGCTTGAGATGGTGCACCACGACCAACGTCTTTTCGTGAAAAGCCTGATTGACCGCACGCTGGCGGCGTTTGGCCTTTTACTTCTGGCTCCGGTGTTTGCCGCCGTTGCGCTTGCCATCGTGATCTCTGACCCTGGTCCCGTCTTCTTTGTGCAGCAGCGCTTTGGTTTGAACAAGCGACGTTTCGGCATGATCAAGTTTCGCTCCATGGTGACCGATGCCGAAGCACGGCAGGCGGCGTTGGAACACATGAACGAGAACGCCGGACCCACCTTCAAAATGAAACGCGATCCCCGTGTCACCCGCATCGGTGCATTCTTGCGCAGCACATCCATGGATGAGTTGCCGCAGTTGATCAACGTCCTAAAAGGCGAAATGTCGTTAGTCGGCCCACGGCCGCTGCCGACCCGGGACGTCAGCCGCTTTTCCGAGCCATGGCTGATGCGACGCTTTTCGGTAAAGCCGGGGATCACGGGTTTATGGCAGGTTTCGGGCAGATCCAACACAGATTTCGACAATGCCATCAAGCTGGATCTTCGATATATCGACCGGTGGTCCCTGCTGATGGATCTCCGCATTCTGCTGCAAACCATAAGCGCTGTGATCCGGCGAAGCGGAGCGTATTGAGGCGAAGTCATCGCGCATGCAACGCTGAGTTCGCGTTTCGGAGCTACATGCAATCGATCCCTGAAGAGATGTCGATTGCGTGCACCTCATTCATGCATTCTGCAGCATTTCTGGAAAGACTAACCTTCTTGAGACGCGCTGGACGAGTGCGTGTTTAAACGGAAATCGTTCGACCGTCGCCCGCGAATTCGTCTGCGCCGCACCAGCGCGGGTCGGCCGTCAGCAATGCCGGAAGGGCATCGGGAGCGACAGCGAAACGCATCAGGCGAGGCGCTGCCCAGGGTACATCGTGAAAAGCCTCCCCGAGCTGAAGGCCCTGCGGATCACGCAAGATTTCCTGGGGAAACAGCGCCACCTGTCCGGTCGTTGCAGCATTGGGGCGGTCCGTGACATCCTCGCTCTGCAACAGTGCGCGAAGGAGGGCGGCGCAAAGATCGCGCCCTGCTCCGAGTGAAAGATGAGCCAGTTGCGTGGGTCGCATGTTCATTTCCAAAAGCAAGGGTTCCCCGGTTTCTGCGGACACCATGAAATCGAAGCCGCAAAAGCCCGAGATGCCCGTGGCGGCCGCGATCCTTTGCATGCTTTCCACCATCCCTGGATCGTCCACCGCTCGGAGGATACTGGCAGGCCCATTCTCGTAACGTACCTGTTCCACCGCAAGACAAACAACGGCAACGAGACGGCCGCGCGCGCATATGGCCATACCGGTGCGCTCCGTACCGCGGGTGAATTGTTGCGCGATCACATCACGCTTGTTTCCGTGCAGCCAAAGATGAAAGTGTCCCCACTCCTTGCCGCGCCATCCACGTTTTATGGCTTGCCGCAGATTCAGCGGTTGCTGCAGGTGCTTCCATGTCGCGTGCAAATGCGATGCACTGGAAACCTTGCGCACCCCAAAACCTCCCCAGGTCGCATCAGCTTTCAGCATCCAGGGACCGGGCATATCACGGACGAGTCGGGCAAGATCGGCCTTACCGCGCAAAGCCACCGTGGGCGGAATGGGAGCGCCGGCCACATCAGCGGCGCTGAGCAGCGCCATGCGCGAGCGCGTTAGTGGCAGGCAGTCTACTCTGCCAAAAGACCGCTGCAGGAGTGCAAGCACGGCAGCGGCTTCTGTGCTTTTTGTCATGGATGCCCAGCGGGACAGTTCCTCGACCAGCAGAAAGCTGAGTTCATCGGCAACCAGCAGGATATCCGGACAGCTGACCCGCAAAGCACGTCGCAAACCCCGCATCGGCATCAAGGGCCAATATCGATGGTGAACCGTGACGGCATCTGTCGCGAGAGCCGGATGACCCGGGGGCGCGAGCAGTTCGATGCGGCAGCCGAAAGCGGCAAGCGACATCGCAAGCCGCGCTGTCGAGACCCAAGGTGTTGTCGCGAAAAGCAGGATGCGTTTCGGGGCGGTGGCCGGGGGCAATGAGGAGGTCATAGGCCTTTCCACCTCCAGCATGCCGCACCCGGAATGTTTACCGGCTACCACTTCCGCAGCACAAAGGGGCACTTCCGGGCGATACCGCCATGTTGGCAAATAAGGTTCCATGGATGAAGCAAGGGAGCTCCACGCGCGTGCTAAACACCTCGAAATATCCCACTCCTGTTGTTGTGATTGGCGCTGGGCCGTATGGCTTATCGGTGGCGGCGCATTTGCGGACCAAAGGCGTTCCCTTCCGCATCTTCGGCCAACCCATGCAGACCTGGGCTACCCAGATGCCGGAAGGCATGCGTTTGAAATCCGATGGCTTTGCTTCCAATCTCAGCACAGGCGGCGCGCCGTATAGCCTGGCTCAGTTTTGTGAGGAAACAGGGCGCGAATATCACGACACGCTGCTGCCTGTTCCCCTTGAACACTTCATCGCCTACGGGCAGGAATTTGCTCGCCGTTATGTGCCCAACCTGGAACCGGAAGACGTCCGTTCCGTTGTTCCGGTCGACGGCATGTACCGCATTACCACAGCCGCTGATGAGCAGTTTTACGCGCGGCGCGTGGTGGTGGCCACCGGGCTCAGCCTTTTTCAACACATGCCGCCGGCCTTCCGCCGTTTACCGGCAGCACGGGTCACGCACCCGGCGCAGCACAGGCGGTTTGACGAGTTTGCCGGCCGCGAAGTCACCGTACTCGGCCGTGGTGCCAGTTCGTTGAATGCCGCCGTGCTGTTGCACGAGGCGGGCGCCAAGGTCACCCTTATCGGTCGAGCACGCAAACTGCACATCCATCACCCTGGCGATCCGGCAACGCGTCCCTGGATGAAGCGGCTACTGCATCCGTCCACGCCGCTGGGCACGAGCATGCGATCGTGGCTGGCCTGTGCAGCGCCCGACGTGTTTCGCGCCTTCCCTGCTGCCTTGCGTCGAGCATTCGTGTACAAGCACCTCGGTCCGGCCGGCGGCACGGCGCTGCAAGGACGCCTAGAAGGTTTTCCGATCCTTTTGGGCTGCCGTATCCATGCGATTGAACCTGCGGACGGCTCAGGCGAAAAATTACGGATCACATTGACGGATGGAAACGGCGCCGTGCGTCAGCACCTCACCTCGCATCTCATCGCCGGCACGGGATACCGCACCGATTTGAGCCGGTTGAGCTTTCTTTCGCCAACGCTGCGGGAGCGCATTCGCGTAGATCAGCGAGGGGCGCCGAAGCTGAGCCGATCCTTTCAAAGCGCAGCCAAGGGGTTGTATTTCGCGGGTCCCATTGCAGCGCCGGGCTTCGGTCCGCTGTTGCGCTTCGTGGCAGGTGCGGGCTTTGCCGCGGAGCGGGTCAGTTCGCACTTGCAGCGGTCATGGTTACAGGAACGACATCGCTTGGAGGTGAAAACTGTGGTGCGGCTTTCCGCGTCCGCGCCACGGGAACAGCTGTCTCGGTGAGCGGCGCATCCACAAAGCAGTACGCAGCAAAACGACGTATGTTTGCGCCTTGTTAAAAGCCTGACGGACGCTGGGCCGTGACGTTGAAGGCACTCTCGAGTGCCATACCCGCCTCAACGATCGTGCCCTCGTCGAAGAGGCGACCCACCAACGTGATGCCATGCGGCACACGGCGTGGCGTGCTGAACTTCGGCAATGGATGTTGCGGATCCGGAGCCCAATCGCTGCGCGCTTCGCTCACATCGACGAACCCGGCGCGCAGCGTCAGGGAAGGATGGCCTGTGAAGTTGGTGATCACAAGAAACTCATCGCGCAAAGAAGGGACCAACAGCAGATCGACCTCCGCCATCACGCGTGCCATCTCTTGGGCGACCTTGCGCCGCAGCCGATCCGCCTGCACAAGATCGACCGCACTGAGGAAGCGAGCCTGGCGGAAGGTGTTTGGCCATGCATCCGGCACCTGCATGCGCAACGTGTCGATCTGGTGATCAAGCGTGATCTGCTCGAAAGCCGCGGCGGATTCTGCGAACAGGATGATGTTCAGCGAGCTGTAGGGCCAGTCGGGTAATGAAACTTCGACCGGAGTCATCCCGAGTTGCTGAACCACATTGAGCGCGTGGCGGTCGACATCGGTCGCGGGCGCTTCCTGCATCCATTTCGAAAAGTAGCCTACCTTCAAGCCTTTCGCACTGTTGGTGCTCCGAAAACGCAGCGGACGGTCGATGCAGGCGAGGTCGCCGCGTGGCGCTTCAGGTCCACGGGTGAGATCGGGACCGCTGATGGCGGCGAGCACCATCATGGTGTCTTCGACACCGCGCGTCATGGGTCCAAGCTTGTCGCACGTCCAGCTGAGCGTCATGGCGCCGGTACGCGGAACGCGGCCAAAGGTGGGGCGAAGGCCGGTGATGCCGCAGCGCATGGTGGGCGAAACGATGGAGCCCTGCGTTTCAGAGCCGATCGCAAAGCCGACCAGACCGGCAGCCACGGCCGCGCCCGGGCCCGCGCTCGAACCGGAGGCGCCTTCTTCCAGCAGCCAGGGATTTTTCGTTTGCCCGCCGAACCAAATGTCATTCAAGGCCAACGCGCCCAGGCTCAGTTTGGCAACGAGCACCGCACCGGCGTCGTTCAAGCGCCGGGTTACCGTAGCGTCTTCAGTGGGTACGCGATGGCGGAAGGGCTCCGCACCCCAGGTAGTCGCGATGCCGGCAGTGTCCAGCAGGTCCTTGGCACCCCATGGAATCCCGCGCAGCGGGCCGCGGTACTTGCCTGCCGCAATCTCTCGGTCGGCGGCACGGGCCTGCGCGAGCGCATGTTCCGGCGTAAGCGTGATGACGCAATTCAGCTTGGGATTAAAGCGCTGCAAGCGGTCGAGGTAGATCCGGGTCAGCCGTTCGGAGGTGAGCTGGCGCGCTTGAATCCAAGCCGCCTGGACGCTTACGGGCGCAAACGCGATGGCCACGTCGTCGTTGGCTGGAAAGTGCGCTGCAGGTGTGGTGTCTTGATCTTCCGCATGTGGATCGCCCGCATGTTGGCTTCCCGTACTTTGGCTTGCAAAATAAACGTCGCTGGTTACGGGGCCCGCCGGCGTACCAGGAAGCAGCGGATTCCAAAGGGTGGCCGGGGCCGCGTCATACCCGAGAGCCAACCGACGCGGTCCTGTGCGTCGCTCGTACACGGGGGCCATCGCCTGGGCCCAGTTACCGGCCATTTCGGCCAGATGCGCTTCGGTTTCGTCCACGCGGACGAGTTTTTCGGCATCGCGAAAGGTATCGGCTGTGACCGCCGGTCCTGCCGCCGGGGCTGTACCAAAGGCAGGCGGAGCACCTGGTGTTTGCGGTGTTTGCCTTTTTGCAGCCTTGGCCGCGGCGCTTGTTTCCGCATCGCCGGTTGCGGAACCCACAGCGGCCGCAAGAGCCCCCGCGGAGGCTTTGACGAGGAACTCTCGCCTTGTCTTGGACATCCCCTTGTCTCCTGTGCGCCCAGCTTAACGCATTGTCTTGGGTCGGCGGCGATGGGGTGCCCACGAAAGGCATAGCTTTTACCATCGGGGCAGGGGGTCGTTGAAAAGTCCGGCCGCTTCTTCTACGCACGAAGGCGTTTACCCCGCCGTACACTCAAGAAAGGAGCGCATCGCGCTCGCTTCGACGGAAGTCACTTATGCCCATTGCGACCCTGACGCTGGAACTGGCTATCGAGCACGCGCAATCACTGAAAGACCGTCGTCAGGTCGTGCGTTCGCTCAAAGACAAGCTGCGGCATGGCTTCAATGTTTCAGTCGCCGAGCTGGACGAAGCACTGGTGTGGAACCGGGCGACGATCGGCGTGGCGGCCATTTCGGGTTCAGCCGGATACCTGGCCGGCCAGTTGCGCGAGGTGGAAAACGCCGCGCGACGGATTGCAACGGGGCTCGGGGCGGAGATCGTAGACAGCTTCCTGGAAGCCGATGTTGTGCTTGCGGAGGAATAACAGGGTGTGGGTCGACAAATCGCTCCAAAAATGCATTCTTGCGCTCGCTGCCGGCACCTGCTCCTTAATTCCGAAGACGAATGATGCTAAACTAACTCGTTACGACGATGCCTGAACAACGAGCCAGACAATATCACCGGAACCGCGTCGCCAGCACCTTTCAGGAGGAGATCACCGCTCTGCTGGAAGGTGAGCTTTCCGATCCACGCATTGCCCCCTGTTACGTGACCGAGGTGGTGCTGGCTCCGGGCGGCAAGAGCTGCCGTGTGTTTATCGCTGTCAATGGCAACGATCAGGAAGAACAAGACACGCTGGAAGGGCTGATGGCGGCGCGCGGCTTCGTGCGTTCGGTGATCCGCGACCGCATGGGCGTGCGCCATGTGCCGGAGTTGACCTTTGCCATCGATCGTTCCGAGCGCATCGGCGCCCGCATGGACGAACTGCTCGGACGCATGAACAAGCGGCGCGAAAAGCTGGCCCGCAAGGTGCAAGCAAACGCGGGAGCGACGGAAAGTGCACACTGAATTGCCAAGGGAAACCCGCTGGCTGAAATCTGCTCCGGCAACCCTGCCGGAAGCTGAATCCGGCGCAGCGGGTCCGCTGCCGCACCCGCTGCCGGCGCCGACGTCGCATCCTACCGTCCTGCATGGGCGCGATCAGGCCGTGGCCGAGCTGATGCCCGTACTGCGGGCACACAGCCGCTTTCTGGTGACCTCGCATGCACGGCCGGACGGTGATGCCGTCGGCTCCTCGTTGGCCGCTATGCATTTACTCGAAAGCATGGGCAAAAAGGTTACCGTCGCGCTCGCCGACACGATTCCACGGCCTTTTGCAGGGTTGCCGGGTGCGGAGCGCATCGTGCAGCAGATACCCGCCGCGGCTGCGGAGATCGCCCTTGTGCTCGAGTGCGATTCGGTGGAACGCACCGGTTTTGCCGCGCTCGGCGCGCCGACCACCATCAATATCGACCACCATCTGAGCGGGGCCGCGTTTGCTTCCGTGAACTGGATCGATCCGGAAGCGCCGGCTGTGGGCGCTATGCTTTACGAGCTCGCCCTGGCATCCGGCATGCCGCTTTCAAGCGACCTCGCCACCTGCCTGTACACCGCCGTGTTTACCGACACCGTCCACTTCACGCTGCCTTCGACGACGGCGGCGACCTTTGCCCTTGCCCAGCAACTGCTGCACGCCGGGGCCGATGCGGCAGGCGTCACGGAGGCCGTATACCACTCCCACCGGCCTGCCCGCCTTCGCATTCTCGGCGTGGCCCTGCGCCGGTTGGAAATCCACGGCCCGATCGCCTGGAGCGCTGTCACCCAGCACGAGATCGAGGCCGCCGCCGCCGAAATCGAGGACTGCGAAGGGGTTGTCAGCTACATCATTGGGGTAAATGGCGTACGGGCCGGCTTCTTCTTACGCGAATTGCCGAACGGTCGTTTTCGTGCCAGCCTTCGCAGCAAAGGCCAGGTCGATGTCGCGATCCTGGCTGAGACTTTCGGTGGCGGCGGGCATCGAAATGCAAGCGGTTGCACCCTGGACGGTCCACTTGACCAAGCCGTGGCATGTCTTTCCTCCACTTTGGGAATGGCATGCGACCGGGCGGAGAAGGTATGACGGGGCTTACCGGTCCGGTACACCGGCAGAGCGGCTCTGGTAGGCTGGGTATCGCTCTCGACAGACCGCGACGGGTTTCTTGCCTTGCCGAAAGCTAATGCGAGGCGCGTCCCCGCCGCACGTTGCGCGGTAGAAGAGAGTTGCAAGCTTTGATGGCCTCCCCCCAACCCGCCGTCGCTGCGGCCGTGCCCACGCGGGCACGCTTTCTGCCTGTGTGGCTGCGGGAGTTGCGGCGCACAGCTACCGCCTGCGCGGCGATCGAGTTCCTTATCCTCCTCGCCGTCACCGCGTACTTCCTGCTTTTTGGCCTGGTGCCCTATTTCGGCGGTGACCGTGTGGGTTTGGTGGGTGCGGACGAGCCCCGGTACGCCCAGATTGCGCGGGAAATGCTGGGAGCCCACTCCGAAGATTGTCACGAGGTGCACGCGCGCATCACCCCGCACAGCCTGCGGCCGCACGACCTGCATGCCTCCTACGAGTGCCTGGTGGGCGGCACGGTCACGCCGATCCTGTATGGCAAACCGTGGCTTGAAAAGCCGGCTCTCTATTACTGGCGCGCCATGGGTTTTTTCAAAGAGTTCGGTGTTTCAGACTGGTCGGCGCGACTACCGTCGGCGACGGGTGCCGGTTTTCTTATCATCCTGGCCTTTTTGCATCTCCGGCGCTTCCGGCCCGGCGGTCATCTGGATGCGGCGCTCATTATGGCGTCCACGGTGGGCATCGTTGGATTTGCCCGCGGCGCCTCGACCGACATGCAGCTCGCGGCGCCCTTTTCTGTCGGCATGCTTGGCTGGTACGCCTGGTATGAGACCGGCAAAAAATTCTGGCTGTTCGATCTGTACTTCTTCGGGGCCTTTGCGACGCTGGCCAAGGGCCCGGTTGCGCCGTTTATGGCGCTCGCAATCATCATGACGTTTCTGGGGCTGCGCCGGGAATGGTCCGCCCTGCGACGGACCATCTGGGTGCCGGGCGTTCTGCTGTATCTCGCCATGGTGCTGCCCTGGTACATCGCCGTGCAGCGCCGCAATCCCAGCTTCTTTCGCGAGTTCTTTGTTGAACACAACTTGAAACGGTTCGGCACCAATCTTTACCAACACCATCAGCCGTTTTACTACTATGCCGTGGTGCTTGTGCTCGGCCTGATGCCCTGGGCGGCGCTGGCCCTGCGAGCGCTGTGGGATGCGGCTGGAAATTCCGTCGCCGAGTGGAAGGCGCGACGCCGACCGCAGCGCTATATCGGCCACATCCGCGCCGGAGACGCTTTTCCCGAATTTCTCGTGTTGTGGGCGGCGTTTCCGATTGTATTTTTCTCCTTTTCCAGATCCAAACTGACCGGCTACATCCTGCCTTCCATTCCGCCCCTGGCCATTCTTACGGGGGATTGGCTTTTCCGCATGCGGCGACGTGGCCTGCCTCGATGGCTGCTCCATACCCATGCCGCCCTTACCGGGTTTCTCGCGTTTGTGCTGCTGTTGTGCCCGCAATACATGGTGTACGAAAAGATTGTGCCCGCCGCCAAAACCTTCGCCTGGACGGCGGCGCTTGGCGTCCTGACCGCCGTGGCGATTGTTGTTGTCGTGCGGGTTTTCGGCGTGCAGCGGTTGCGGGCCATCACGCTTGTGCCGCTGATGGGGTGCCTTGTTTTTCTGCTGGAGATCAATGGGCACCTTCTGGACCTGAACTATTCGGCGCGTCCCCTCGCGCGGGAGATCGTCGCCACGGCTCCCGATGTACACCAGGTGGCGATGCTGGATGTTCATCGCGATCTGCGGTACGGTGTCGCATTCTATCGCAATCAGGCCATCACGCAATATCGCGACGAAGGCGTGCCTGAGGAGGAACACGTGCTCATTGTGCCCACACACGAAACCGCGCTGCTGGACCATTGGCTGCATGGCCGCATCTATCAACAGCTGTTCCTGTATCCGACACAGGGGCTTTCCGTTTATAAGGTATGGGCCGAGCCGCCGTCGCATTGAGCGCCTCGCAAGTGGACATGCCCTTCCTGACTCGGCTTCCAGACTGAATTGAAGCCGGAATCTGCTCCTTTTTACCGCTTGCCGTTTGCTTCCGCACGACCGGCAACCGGCATGCAACGCGTTTATTTTTCCGAGGTTTCGACAGCATTTAACCATGTTTGCTCCCGTGCGGAAACTCGAAATTCGCGATCTGCGGCACTTTTCCTCTGCGGCCTTGCGTCCGCTTTTGCAAGCAGAGGCCGCAGCCTGGGAACGGCGCCTGTTATGGAACTACACCCGCTCGGTCGATCTTTTGCTGGAATACGTCGAAAGCCGCGCGCTCACCGGATATGTCGCGATGCGCGCGGGACGGGTCGCCGGCTATGCCTTTGGCGTATGCGAAGCAAATAAGGCAGTGCTCGGCGATGTGTACGCCTTTGGCGAAGGCGAGCGCGTCGACAATCCCACCTGCGATCTGCTGCTCACGCATCTACTCGAAACGCTGCAGGCCACGCCCGGCATCGATCGGGTCGAGTCGCAGCTGCTGCTTTTTCCCGACGGCGCCCTTTGCGATCCCCTCGTTTCGCATGGATTGCGGGCCTTTCCGCGCTGCTTTATGGTGCACGGGCCGGGCAGCCCCCAGGGGCCCCGCTCGGCAAGTTCTTTGGGTTCGCTGCGCGTCGAACGCTGGCAGCCGGAGTTTTATGCCGGTGCGGCGCTGGTCATCCAGGAAAGCTATGCCGGGCACACCGACAGCGAGATCAACGACCAGTACCGGTCATTGATCGGCGCAAAGCGTTTTTTGCACAACATCGTGCACTTTCCGGGCTGCGGCATCTTTGACCCGGCAGATTCCTGGGTGCTGCGGGATGCCGGGGGCGATCTGCTCGGCATCCTCCTGTGCTCGCGCATCCGCGAGGACGCTGCGCATATTACGCAACTGTGCGTGCGGCCGTCGTTGCGCGGGCAGGGGCTCGGGTCGCTACTGCTCGGCCATTGTCTCGACCGGCTCGCGCAGCATGGCATCGCGACAGCCTCCCTGACCGTGACGGAAAGCAACCTCGGCGCACGCCG